>JAZURC010000122.1:0-9793 GCA_045606005.1 Clostridia bacterium | reverse complement strand
ATAAGATACAAGTCCTCTCCTTCGATTTTATACATCATAGCATCCATTTCCGCAAAGCTCATAACCCCCGTTACCACATTGCTGCGAATCATAAAAGGGGGAATGCAATAGGTAAAACCACGGTTAATCATAAAATCACGGGCATAGGTAATTACAGCGGAATGTAATTGTGCCACATCACCCATCAGATAATAAAATCCGTTCCCTGCCACTTTTCTTGCCGCATCCAAATCAATACCATTCAGTTTTTCCATAATTTCTGTATGGTAAGGCACTTCAAAATCAGGGGTGACAGGTTCACCGAACTTTTCCAGTTCTACATTTTCACTGTCATCCTTCCCAATGGGTACCGTTTCGTCAATGATATTTGGAATAAGCATCATACGGGACTGCAATTCTTCATCCAGTTCCGTTTCCTTTTGCTCCAATTCAGCCAGACGGCCGGAAAATTCCGCAACCTTTTTCTTGACTTCTTCTGCTTCCTCCCGTTTGCCCTGACCCATCAAAGCACCTATCTGCTTGGAAATCTTATTCCGCTCCCCGCGCAGAAAATCCGCTTCTGATTTTGCGGCACGAAGGTCCGCATCAATGGCAATGGCTTCATCTACCAAGGGAAGCTTCTTATCCTGAAATTTTTTCTTCATATTTTCTTTTACAAGGTCAGGATTTTCCCGAACAAATTTCATATCTAACATACTTCTACATCCTTTTTCCGAAAGTTTTTGCCGTATAAAACGGTGCGTTACCTTATATTATACCATAAATTTCAAAAAATTCAACTATTTTTTACAAAAATCAGTCAAACGTCGCCACCGGCTGTTGGGGAGGCGTAGAAACAGAAATTTGAGAGGCATACAGCACCGGTCCTTTTCCTTTATACAAAGCATTGTATTCGTGGCGAAGCTCTCCTTCTACCACAACCCAATCACGAGTTTTTAATGAAAATAACGCCTTGTATTTGCACACAATTCCCCGATACGCAATATCATCTGCACAGCAGGTCATAATGTGCCGTCCTGCCACAACCGTTCCCTCGGGCATTTTATGGTCCTTTGCCACAATGGCTTTAAACCGTACTTTTTTGCCGATATATTTCTCCATTTCCTCTGTAAAATCCCGATACCACCAAGCATAATCTTTATCCTCAATCTGAATCACAGGGGCGTTAATATCAAAGGGCAACGGGTCCTCGATTTCGTCATATTCCAACGTGCCGTCGGATAATTCATACGAAATGGAAGCTCGGCGGGACACGCCCCGTACAATCTTATGCAGAGCCATTTTATCCGTATTCTCATCCACGCGGTTAAACACCACCAGCTCACATCCCTGCAGTTTGTCCACCACAAAAGGACGCATATTTGCGTTAAAATTCAAAAAAGTGCGTGAATCTGCAAACATCAGCTCCTGATACAAAAGCCAGTGTTTCGGCAGAGCATTGTATAAAGACTCCAGCTTCCACATTCCGTTGTATTCCACCACTACACGGTCTGCCTTGCATTTCTTTTCCTGCTCAGATAAAAATTTGGGATTGAGTTGTTCTTCTCTCTCAATGGTTACCACCGTGACGGTGGTATTGGGAAAAGAACAATCATACTCCTCCTCTCCCTCCTCGCACAACAAAAGGAGAGTGTTTTCTCCCGAATTAAACCGTTCATCTGCTAAGGTTTCACGGGCACTTTTGGTTTTTCCTGCTTCTAAAAAACCGGTAAAGACATAAACGGGAATCCCCATAGCGATCACTCTTTTCTATCAATAAAATAATTGCTCCAATGCCTGTTCGTTCAGATTTGCACCGATGACACAAAATCTGCCGATTGCAACAGCAGAGCCAACTCTCACATCCGGTTCGCCGGGAACATAATCAAAATGAATCCAGATTCCGTCCTCTCCGGGAACAATTCCCTTGGCACGAAGCACCGTACCATACTTGGTGTCTTCCAATTCTTCCAAAACAGTTTGAATTTCCGAAAGAGTAAAGACACGAACCGTTTCTTTTCCCCATGAGGTAAATACATCCTCTGCATGATGATGTCCGCATCTGCAATGTTCATCATGCTCATGATGATGTTCATGGCAATCGCAGTGGTCATGGTGTTCATGATGATGTTCATGACAATCGCAATGGTCATCATGGTCATGATGATGTTCATGGCAATCGCAGTGGTCATGGTGGTGAGTTTCATGCTCCAGTTCCTTCAGTTCCTTCTCCAGAGAATACTCCATTGCCTTCAAAAGCTGTGCTCCGCTCAGTTGTTTCCAAGGCGTAGTAATAACAACAGCCGAATCATTTTGAGAACGCACCAACTCCAGACAAGTATTCAACTTTTCCTCTTCCATTCCGTCAGTATGGCTTAATACAATCACAGTAGCAGAATGAATCTGGTCATTAAAAAACTCCCCGAAATTTTTCATGTACATTTTGCATTTTTTCGCATCTACCACGGTACAGCAATGATCAAGCTCTGCTCTTTCATCCCCCAAATCCTCCACTGCACGAATCACATCGCTTAGCTTTCCTACACCGGAGGGTTCAATCAGAATTCTGTCAGGACTGTACTCATCCAGCACCTTCTTCAAAGCATCAGAAAAATCCCCTACCAGACTACAGCAGATACAACCGGAATTCATTTCATTTACAGTAATTCCCGCATTCTGTAAAAATCCGCCGTCGATGCCGATTTCACCAAATTCATTTTCAATCAGCACCAGTTTTTCGCCTTTGTATCCTTCCTGAATCAATTTTTTTATCAGTGTTGTTTTTCCCGCTCCCAAAAAGCCGGAAAAAAGGTCTATTTTTGTCATTAAGCTCATCCTTCCTTTCTTGGTTTATTATACCACAAAAAAAGCAAGAAATCAATTCCTAAATAAAAAGTCCTTTTTATGGGACACCAGATTCCTTATAATAAAGTTATAACAGAAAAAGGAGAGACTATTATGGCAGACTATTATGTTACTATCACGGGAATCAATCATTATTACGAAAAAACACCCTTTCAAATCAACCGAACCATTCAGCTTGTAAAAGAACCGGACAACGAATATGATTCCGAGGCAATCCGTGCAGTTCTTCCCTATATCGGCACAATCGGTTATGTGGCAAACAGCACCAATACAGTTTATTCAGGCACCTACAGTGCCGGACGGTTATATGACAAAATAAGGAAAAGAGCCTTTGCCAGGGTGATGTTTATCACCCATTCCGGCGTCATAGCAAAGGTTTTACCTGAAAAAAAGATGCATTCGCATCCCACCACGGATTCTTATCGATTTTAATTCGATTCCCCAGATAAAAAAAGAAAACCGTCGGAACAGCAATGTGGTTCCGACGGTTGTTTTCATCTATTGTTATGCTATTTTTTTTGCATAGGTTCCAGCATACAGTTCCAATGCTTTGGAATGGAGCTTACTCACATAGGTGTATTCATAATACAGTCGTGCGGCAATCTGAATCAAAGAAAGATTCCGTATGTAATAAAGATACAGCACATTGCGGTAGGGCTGAGGAAGGCAAGCAATCTTTTCTTCTATTTCAATTCGTTTGTTGACCAATTCCTCTACCCGCTGGACATAGTGTTCTTTTAAAGTAATCAGCGCAATCACACCGTTTTCTAAGCTGCCGCCGCTTCCGCTGTAAAGCCTGCTTTCCAAGGCACGGATTTCATCTTTTCTGTTTCTGATTTCTTCTGCGTCCTGCCGATAGTCCAAAAGCTCCCGTTTTGCCTGTTGTATTGTCATATAATCTCCTCCTTTGATTTTCGGGTAACAAAAAGGAACAGCCTGCGCTGTCCCCCAAATTTTCCCTTTTCTAATATCATTATATCATAAAATTTGTAAAAGTCAATAGGTTCGACAAAAAAAGTTGTTATTTTCAAAAACTTTTTAAAAAATATATTGACATTTGTTGTCGAATATGGTAACATTATAGACAAGGAGGGCTTATCGTGAAAGTTCCTTTCCCGCTAAGCCTCCGGCGGATTTCATCGCCCGTGCGAATTTTTACGACCTTCAGGTCGTAAACGCACATGGGCAAATAATCTCTTATCATTCCTTGCCCTGCTGATAAGAGAGGTTTTATCTACTTTTTGTGCCGACGCAGGGCGGCGGAACGGAGATTATTATGGATTTTGGTGAACAATTAAAAATCATCAGAAAGCAAAAAGGATATACTCAGGACGAGCTGGCATATGAGATGAATCGGAGGTTTGGGAACAAACTGACAAAAAGTGCCCTGTCCCGATATGAAAACAATCGTCAGGAAATGTCTGCAAAAACATTGCAGCAGCTTGGTGAAGTTTTGGAGGTATCTCCGGGTATTTTAATGAGAGAACCGAAAGAAAGAGTGGAATTATCAGATTATATTGACGAAGTGGAAAAAGATTTGCGTGGAATGATGCAAAGCGGTGAGCTGCAATCCCCCGAGGATGCAGAAAAAATCATTCTCGCCATGAAACTGGCTATGAACATGGTCAATGAAGAAAATAAAAAATACATCCCCCGAAAATATCGGGAAGAGGAATGAGCATAATGTTTCAACAAAAAGTAAAAGAACTGATTCAAAAATTCAAGACAAACGATCCCTTTGTCTTAGCAGAAAACTGTAATATCAAGCTGATGTATGCCGACCTTGGTCATTTGGGAGGCTTCTATCAATATTACAAACGAACCAAGATTATCATGATCAACGAGGCGCTCTCCTACCATGAAAAACGGGAGGTCTGTGCTCACGAGTTGGGTCATGCTCTGCTGCACCCAAGAAAAAACCGTTTTTTCCTTCATCGGAGCACCTTTCAAAACTGTGACAAGTTGGAACGGGAGGCGAATCTTTTTGCCGCCTGTCTGCTGATACAAGAAAATGACGCCCGCGAATTTCTTCAGCAAGGCGCCACGATTCATCAGATTTCTTCAATGACAGGAGTTTCAGCTTCTCTTGTGGAAGAACGGATGCGACTGTTCATGAAAGAGAACGCAAAAACCGAATTCCAAAAGGAACACATAGCAACGCAGTAAGAATATCAGAGCAAGCCTGCGTCATCTGTACCCCCATTTCTCCGAACAGGGCAGGTAACAGAAAAATCAGAGGCAAGAAGAAATAGCCTTGTCTTGCACAGGATAAAAAGGTTGCCGTCCAGGATTTTCCGACGCACTGGAAGGTCATGTTGCACATAACACCAATGGGAATCAGAGGCAGTGAGCAGCATTGCCACCGCAATGCTTTCGCTCCAAAGTCAGCTGCCGCTTTTTCTTCAATAAACCATGCCATTACTTCAGGTGCCATGAAAAACATTACAATTCCGAAAGAGGTCATCAGTACAATCCCCACCGTAAAGGTAAACAGGATTGCCTCCTTGACACGGTGGAATTTCTTCGCCCCGTAATTGTAGCCGGCTACCGGCTGATACCCTTGCCCTATTCCTAAAGAAATGCTGAACAGCATCATGAAAATTTTACTGACTATGGACATTCCCGCAATGGCATAATCCCCATACAGACCGGCACTGTGATTTAACGCAACGGTGGAAATACTTGCCAATCCCTGTCTGCAAAAAGAAGGCAGACCGGTTTTTATAATAGTAAAATAAATTGGCAGCCTTGGGGAAATTTTCTTCACAGACAAATGCACAACGCTTTTGTTCCGCAAAAACATAGATAACAAAATCCCAAAACTGACACACTGACTTAACAGAGTGGCAATGGCAGCTCCCGCCGTTCCCAAATGAAATCCGAAAATAAGTACAGGGTCCAGCAGCATATTTAAAATACCGCCTGTGGTAAGCCCTATCATGGCAAGCCTTGCCATGCCCTGACTTCGCAATACATTATTCAGCACAAAGGATGACGCCATAATCGGCGCTCCCAGTAAGATATATTGTCCGTAAGCACGGGCGTGAGGCAAAATGGTGTCGCTTGCCCCCAGCACCCTCATCAAAGGATCGAGAAAAAGCAAGCCCAGTACCGTTAACATCATGCCAAACAGGACAGCGGCAAACAACCCCGAGGATGCCACACGGTCTGCTTCCTCATTTTTCTGTTCTCCCAAAAGACGGGAAATCACGCTTCCCGAACCCATTCCCAAAGTAAAACCTACCGCCTGAATGATTGCCATAACGGAAAACACCACCCCGACTGCAGCAGAGCTTGCTGTTCCCAATTTGGACACAAAATAAGTATCCGCCATATTATAAATAGAGGATACCAGCATACTGATAATCGTTGGAATCCCCAGGGATATAATCAAACCTGGCACTTTTTCCGTGGTCATTTTTTCAAATTGCTTTTGTTGACGGTCCAATGACCTCATTCCTTTCACATCTTTTTCCTATTATTGTATAATAAATTCGAAATTTTGTCAAATAAAATGGACGAACAAAAAATGTTCGTCCTTTTTTTAGTGCATCATGTGATCCATTGCATCACTTGTCTTTTTCACAGCTTTTGTCATGCGACATTTCATCCGTTTGATATCGCCACGGTCAAGAGGCTGTAATACAGCTGCCGCCCCGGCACCGAGAATCATTCCTGCCAGCATTCCTTTTGCAAAACCTTCCATTCTTCATTCCTCCTTTTCAAGATTAGTATCACCGAAAATAATCAGAGCATACAGGAAAATTATTGCGTCAAATCCAAAGTTTCCAAATTTTGAGAACGGTCAAGAAACGCTTTCGGAACCTCCCCTGCAATAATCGTTTGCGCAAGCAAAACAGGTACCTCTAAATTTACATCCAAGGTTTTTCCCGGAAAAAACACATTCATATTGACAAGCACCACCATATTGATTTCATGCTTGGTCTGATTCACACCCGCAGAGGTAAACAGACTTTGAAAATTGATATCTACACTTCCGTAAGGCACAATCCGCACAGGAATATCAGGCCCCATTCCTGCAAAAAACGGGTTTCCTGAAAAGCTTCCCACGGGGATTTTTACATAAGATTCCCGTAACAAATCCATTTTTTCCAAAATACTTTCAATCAGGGAGGTGCGAATTTGATTGAGCATACTGCCGTTTGCCGTTAAGGATTTCGTTTGCTCATCCTCTCCAATCCGACCCGTAATCAGCATATCGTAATCCACCACACCGATCAAGTCGTTTTCCATAATGGAATGTTCCGTCATTTCCGTTCCCAAATCACGGATTTTATTTTCTGCCATATCATAAAACATGGGTAATGTCTTTTTTTGCACATAACATACCAGATAAATAGAACAAACCAGGAAGAGACAAATTTTCAACCGTCTGGAGTAACCCTGTCGGCGGATATGATAGGTCGCATGGCTTTTCCATCTTTGATATCCCACACCCAAAAAAATCCCTCCTTCCTCTCAGTGTACGAGAGAAACAGAGGGATTATGCACCATTATTTTGTTTCTTCTTCCAGTTTTTCGTAACAAAGCCCTTCTCTTAGTCCATAAGCACTTGCCACCAGACAAGGAGAAGAAATTTTTTCCATCAGAATATTCAGGGGCAAAATGCCTGCGGTAATAATATCTGCACGAAGGGGGTCCATTCCTGCAATGGATTTTCTTTGCTGATGATTCATGTGCAGAATATCCTCGCGGAACCGATCCACATCACGTTTCATCATTCTGTAATTATGCAAGGGACGGTTATGGTTCATCTTTTTCTGATGAATTTTAATCATGGTACGGATGGAACCGCCCAAACCCACAACAGGAAGCCCTTCTCCTTCTGACAGCCACTCAAGTTCATCCAGTGTTTCCCGAATCAGCAAGCCTGTTTTTTCAAATTCCTCATGGTTCATGGATTCTTGGGAGGAAAACTGCTCCGTCAATGTAATACTACCGTAGGGAATACAGGCAAAGCCCTTTATTTCCCGATTTTTCACCAGCACCAGTTCACTGCTGCCGCCGCCTGTATCCAACAACACAAAATCACGGAGGTTCATGGAACGGACAACCCCTAAATAATCGTAGTACGCCTCTTTTTCTCCGTCAATGACCGTAAAGGAAAACCCTGTTTCCTCTCTCGCCCGGTCAATAAACACATCACGGTTTTCCGCACGGCGAAGCGCCTCGGTCGCCACTGCAAATTCACTCACAAGGGGATACTCGTCCGCCACCCGTCTAAGCTCCTTTAACATATTGACCGTCCGTTCAATCGCCGCAGGCTGAAGCTGATTTCCTTCTGCCAGACCTTCACTCAATCGGCAGAATTTTCTCATCCGCTTTGCCACACGGAACAACCCATTTTTTCGGACCTGAATCACATCCATCCGAACTGAATTGGACCCCAAATCCACAATCAGAAAATACCGTTCCATAAAAATTTCCCCTTTTCTTTTTTGTATTTATTCAAGCATTCGTGACATATCGATAGTGAAAGCCTCAAATCATTTTTTATTAGCGATTGTTTCTCCGTCAAACAGGGCAATTCCGTCTCCTATGCCAAAAACACCATAGTTATCGATATAATTTATCATATTGCGACGCAAACTGGTATCATCGGGCAGCCCCTTTGAAGACCCCTCATAGGGTTTATTGAATACCCTCCAACAATCGCTAAATTGATTGCCCTGATCTTCTTGATTTAAAATATCAAACATCCAAGCAAAATTTTTAAGATTTGAATTCTCATCATATACCTTTTCTATTTACGGCGGATAGAGTAACCACGACTGGCAATGAATGGGTAATAATGCTCTGCAGAAAGCTCTGCCGCTTTTTTCACAACCTCTGCCGCCTTTCCGTATTCTTCCATAAGCGTTTTAATGTCCATTGGTTCAAAAGGATGCTTGCAAAGGGACGTTTTGTACTAATTCGCAATCGCTTCAACCTTTTCCCCATAGAGTTTGTCAATTTCCGTGATATACGGTATATCTTCCGACAAAATTCCGGCTTTTTCAAAAACATCATGTTTAATCATAATACTTCTCTGTCCTTTCTTTTTCAAAGTAACTTAATATATGAATCTCAATATATAAAGACTGTATCATTCGGATGACGGTCTTTTTTCAGTAACAGTTCATGACAAGTTAATAGTAAAATCTTATTTTTTGAATTTATTGATCCAATCTAAAATTTCATCATATTTCATATCACCAGATGCAACAGACAAACCAAAATCCACAACATCTGCATTGGTGCAATTCATTTTTATACCTTCTGCTTCTAGAAAAGTAAGCATAACATATACTCCTATTCTCTTATTCCCATCAACAAAAGCATGATTTGATATCAATGAAAACCCAAAACTTGCTGCTTTTTCCTCTTTTGTTTTATAAAGCTCTTCTCCGTCAAATGTAGCATACGCATTATTGATGGCACTTTCTAAAAGTCCAGCATCTCGGACGCCAACACTACCGCCCGTTTCCTCTGCTATTAATTGATGCAAAAGTAAAACCTTTTCTTTGCTCAATTTAATCATTTTGCCAACTCCTCAAAAGCGGGTTTGAATCTATTCATAATTCTTTTTGCTGCCACATCTATTTTTTCGTCATCAGTAATATCAAAATATGAATTAGAGTCCACAACAATAAGCAAAAATTTCGGCTTGTTGTTTTTAAATATAACCGCTTGACCATTATTTTCTGCTACTTTAGCAACCTTTGAGAAATTCTGATTTGCTTCCGTCATGGTTGTAATTGTTTCAGTATTTATATTCATAACTACCTCCTATTATTTATACAATAAATATATCCTACAATTTATATTATATACAAATTGTAGGATATTGTCAACCTATAATTTTTCAACAAATTTTGCGTACGTTCATGTCAAGTTAGGACCAGAAAAATTCGGTTTATTCAAGTCGGATCGTAGCCATGTCGTTCTG
>JAZURC010000121.1:0-1708 GCA_045606005.1 Clostridia bacterium | reverse complement strand
ACGGCTGTTTGCCAATGAAGGCGGACGGATGGAACCGCTGTAAGAAATGGCCCGTGACAGTTTCTGAACAAATCGTATCGGATGCTTTAAGTAAAAACCAACCACATCCCCTTTCCCGATTTGGTCAAAAAAGCGGGTTTGAAACTCTTCTGACGTAATATCAATGGGATATTCCTCAAAATAGGCATGGGTATTCTGAAGTGCCTCATATTCTGCCGGCAATCCCAATTCTGCTATATCCTCCTCGGGTGTTGGGCTTTCTTTTAAAATCCCGAAAAAGACAGATTGGTAAGTAGTGTCATGGTTCATCCAATCGGGAATGGAACCAAAAAGCATAACAATCAAAACCCCTACGGCAATCCCGGGGAGAAATAACCATTTTCGTTTTCTGTTCAGCACCAATCCACCTGCTGAAATACAAAGAGCATAGGGGATATTTGCAAGCTTAGCTCCCGCCAGAAAATAGGCACTGATGAGGAGCACCAAAAACCATCCGGCAGACGGCTTTTTGGTTAAATGAAGCAATGCCCCAATCAAAATCATGACACATACAAACTGCAATGCTTCCCCGTAAAAGGAGTGAAAGTAAAGCATATATCCCATGTCGCAAAAGACAAACAAGAGCAAAAATAACGCACAAAGCCTGGTTCTCCATTGTTGAAAAAAGGACAAAATCCCCCATGCCCCAAAGGCAAACAAAAGCAGATAAATTCCGCTTAACGCCTCAATCCGAAAGGTTTCAACCGATGCCTTTGTAACAGAATTTATCAAAAAATTAATGCTCTTTGCCATTTTCACTAACACAAATTGAGGGGAATCGTACAATTCCTCCTGTGCAACCGACCAAGTAGAAGCCAGTCGGTCAAAAAAGTTTTGTCCCTCCAGCTCCATCACATAATCCGATTGATATTGCCATGCCTGATTGGTATCGTCGGAAAATGTAATCCGATTCACCTTCATCACACGATAAAAATCTCCGTTGTTGGCAAGGCCGGTATCTTTGTTTAATACTACCGCCGATAGCAAAAACACCAGCATTGCTCCCAAAAGAGGGAACCATTTCCATAGTTTCTCTTTCATGATACCACCTTTTCACGGTTTAGATGCAAGTTTTTCTGTGAAACCAAGGGGGTGTTACCCAATCAAGTCAAAATGTAATGTCTGTGTTTTTGATTCGCCCGGTTTTATAAATTCAAGCATTCCCTTTTTTCGCATAACATCTCTGCCATCAGGAGTACAGTTTCCCGGTTCAAGCCCCATGACATAGTCATATTCTCCCAGCATTTTCCATTGAGTAAAGCATTTGAGCTCGTTTTTATTGAAACTCATCTTCATGCCCTTTTTGATATTAGGATTGTATATGCTGACTTCGGCATTTTCCGGAAGTGTATGATAAAAGCACATTTCTTCATAATCTGCCTGGGGAGGCTCTACCTTCAGACAGTCATTAAGTCCCGTACGAGCATGTTCATTTCTCGGAATGACTTCGCATGATGGAATTTTTATTTCCGTATCTTCACACAAAAGAGGATAACCCATATTGCAGTGATACAAAATCATATAAGGTGACTGTCTGTCGCCGTCGTTCAGAACTATATCTTCCATTTCGAAAGTGTTTTCAAGATATGAGAAACGGTAAACGCGGTTAAGCACCAACTTTTTACCAAAAATTATACCGTCAATAACCTTGATTTTAATTGTAATGCCA
>JAZURC010000120.1:0-14610 GCA_045606005.1 Clostridia bacterium | reverse complement strand
CCTGTGCGGCAGCCTTTTTCAAAATGCCGAATGCGTGAATGATTTCAGACGGCATGGTTTCAATATTGACGCCGATTTCAAAATTTTCGTGGCTTCTCTGGGTTTGTGCCCCCCATAATTTATCTGCAGGGACCTTCACTTCTCCCATAGAATCATGCTCAATACGATATTCCATTTTTCTTCCTCCTCAAATGTTGGTATTTTTAATAATTTCTTTCAGCTTTTCTGCACTGTTCTGAAGGGCTTTTATTTCTTTCTCATTCAAGGGCAACATGACTTTATTGCGGATGCCCATATTGCCGACAGTGTTTAAAGTGCTTAAGCACACGTCGCTAATACCGTATTCTCCGTGCATCATAGTAGAAACCGTCATGGTATTGTCCACTCTGTTTAACAGACATTTGCAAATATGACAGACAGAAATGGAAACCGCATAGTAGGTTGCACCCTTGCTTTCAATCACTCTTGCACCGGATTTCTTTACATATTCTTCCACTTCGGCATAACTGAACTTGGGCATCACGTTGTTGCTGATAAAGGAATTATGGCATTCCTCAATCGGCACATTGGAGATGTTCGTTAAAGACCATGGAATAAATGCAGAATCACCGTGCTCGCCCAGTACATAAGCATGAACGTTATTCTGACTGATAGAGAAATATTCAGACAGTCTGGCACGAAGCCTTGCAGTATCCAGTGCGGTACCGGAACCGATGATCCGTTCCTCCGGAATTCCGGAATGCTTACAAAACACATAAGTGAGAATGTCAACCGGATTGCTCACCAAAAGATACACAGCATTCGGTGCATAACGAGTGATTTTGGGAATGATGCTCTTAATAATATCAATATTGGTTTGTGCCAGTTCCAGACGGGACTGACTGGGCTGTCTTGCAATACCAGAGGTAATGATTACAATGTCTGATGCCGCTGCATCGGAATAACTGCCTGCATAAACAGAGCAAGGACTGCAAAAGGCAACTCCCTGTCTGATATCCAGCGCTTCTCCCAATGCCTTTTCATTGTTAATATCAATCATTATGATTTCGGAGGCAATTCCCCAAATGGTCAGCGTATATGCAATGGTAGAGCCAACGCTTCCTGTTCCAATGATAGTAATTTTATTCATACGGGTTTACATCCTTTCAAAATTGTTTGATTAAGAAAGTAACGAGCAATCCTGAAAAATTGTCAGTTTTTTAACGAGCTCGAGAAAACTTTTTTATTATATGTGTAATCATTATATCATATCTATATTCTGATTTCAACTGATTTTTCCCTATTTCCTTATTTTTCTACTAATTCCACAAATCGTCACCCAAGAATCAAACATTTCTATATGATTGTTACTATTTTAACAATTTGTGCATGGAAAGTAACACGAAAACAGGAACAAAAGTGTTCACAAAACCTTGTTACCAAGCGGTAAAACACAGTTTACCTCTACTTGACAATCCTTTTTTTTTATAGTATAATGAATAAAATACATAATTTCTGCAGAAAGAAGATGGTTGAATATGATTATTATTATGAAATCCCATGCACCGAAGCAAGCGGTGGAGGATATGATTTTATCTCTGGAAAAACAGGGAATGAAAGTACAGATTAACACCGGTGTGGAATGTACGGTACTGGGTGTTTTGGGAAATACGCATGAGTTAAACAAATCTCAGATTGAAATGAATCCTCAGGTTGAACGGGTGATGGCCGTTCAGGAGCCTTTTAAAAAGGCAAACAGAAAGTTTCATCCCGAGGATACGGTGATTTCTATCGGAGATAAAACCATTGGCGGCGGTGACCTGGCGGTTATTGCAGGGCCTTGTTCGGTGGAAAGTGAAGAACAGATTGTTGAAGTGGCAACCCGGGTGAAAGCGGCAGGAGCAGGATTTTTGCGCGGCGGTGCATTTAAGCCCCGTTCTTCCCCCTATGCATTTCAGGGTTTGGGAACAGACGGGTTAGAGCTGTTGGATGAAGCAAGAAGCATGACGGGACTTCCTGTTGTTTCCGAATTAACTTCTCTGCGTCATCTGGATCGGTTTGTGGAAATGGTAGATGTGATTCAGATTGGTGCAAGAAATATGCAGAATTTTGAATTACTCCGTCAGGTTGGTAAAACAGACAAGCCTATTCTGTTAAAGCGCGGAATGTCCAGCACCGTTGAAGAGCTGCTTCTTTCTGCTGAATACATCATGTCTGAAGGAAATGAACAGGTGATTCTTTGCGAACGGGGGATCAGAACCTTTGAAACTATCACCAGAAACACACTGGATTTATCTGCAGTACCTATTTTAAAACGATTAAGCCACTTGCCCGTTGTGGTTGATCCCTCTCATGCTACCGGTCTTGCATGGATGGTAGAGCCTATGTCTATTGCAGCAGCGGCGGTTGGGGCAGACGGTTTGATTGTAGAGGTACACAACAATCCTTCCTGTGCGTTGTGCGACGGAAAGCAGTCCATTACACCGGATGAATTTGATGTTCTGATGAAAAAGCTGAAAATTGCCAGCCGAATTCACGAGGAGGCCGAAAATGAGCAATGAACTGGAAGGTCTGAGACAAGAGATTGACCAAATCGACCGTCAACTGATTGCTCTGTTTGAACAGCGTTTTGCAGTAACCTCTCGTGTGGGAGAATTAAAAAATAAAATTGGGAAACCTGTGTTTGATCCCGAACGGGAAAGGGCTGTTGTGAAGGACAGATTGGCACGGGTGCAAAATCCGGAAAATAAAGCGGCGATTAGCAGTCTGTTTGAAATGATGATGGCAAACAGCCGTCAGGGACAGAGGAAAACCTGTCGTACAGGGATTGAAAATTTAATGCAGTCCTTGCCTGTATGCAATGAGGTTGTATTGTCCGAAGGTGCGGTTATTGCTTACGGCGGGGTGGAAGGAAGTTTTGGGGAAGAAGCATTGCTTCACTTTTTTGGAGAACACACAAATCGGACAGGATTTCCTTATTTCTCTCAGGTCATTGATGCAGTTCGCAGGGGAGAGGCGGAATACGGAATTCTGCCCATAGAAAATTCCTCTACGGGTGCGGTTATTGAGGCGTATGATTTGCTCCGTGACAGTGGTTGCTATATTGTGGGGGAAGTAAAGCTCCCCATTCGTCATTGCCTGCTGGGGCTTCCCGAGGCGGACATGGATACGATTCAAAAAGTGTATTCTCATCCTCAGGGCTTGGCACAAAGCAGTCAGTTTTTACAAAAGCATCCCAATTATCAGTGTGTGTCCTATTTAAACACGGCAATGAGTGCCAAACTGGTGCGGGACAGCGGAGATTTGTCCTTAGGGGCAATCGGGAGCAAACGGTGTGCTGATACCTATGGTCTGAAGGTGTTGGCAGAGGGAATTAACGATTCCTTGCATAATCATACCCGTTTTGTGGTGATTTCGGGAAAAAGCTTATTTTCAGAAAAAGCAAATAAAATCAGCATTTGTTTTGATTTGGCTCATACAACGGGGTCTCTGTACCAGATTCTCACATTTTTTGCTATCAACAAAATTAATTTGATGAAACTGGAATCTCGTCCCATACCGGGAAAAAATTGGGAATACAGCTTCTTTGTTGATTTCGAAGGCAATCTGAAGGAACAGGAAATTCAGGATACTCTTTGTTCTGTTGTGGACGAGGTCAGCCGATTCCGTTATCTGGGAAATTACATTTGTGGATAATATCTTATGAAATCTCTCGAAAACGAGGGATTTTTATTTTTTAATTGGGCTTTGAGTTTCACTATTCGGGGCATGAGCTTTTGAAGTGCAACTCATCACAATTTTTTTATGCTATAATAAAACTATAGGGGCAAGAAAGGAATTCGTTTTTACGGGTTCCTTTTTTCGTTCCCTAAATTTATCAGAAAGGAGAGAGGCTATGTTTGACCAAATGCTCAGACGGATGCGAAAGGTGGCAGAGCTTGAGTCCACAGAAAGCCGAATGGAAGAACAGATTGGCTTATGGAGCAGAATGTATCATAATCGGGCGACCTGGTGCAAGGGTGATGTAAAAAGCCTGAATCTTCCAAGCATTATTGCCTCAGAGCTTGCCGCGATGACGACCATGGAATTTTCTTCCCATGTGACAGGCAGTAAACGGGCAGAATTTTTATCTGTTCAGTTTGAACCTGTGTTAAGGGACCTTCGGAAAATCACCGAATATGCGGCTGCTATGGGTGGGGTGGTGTTAAAGCCTTATGTTTCAGGCGAAAAAATCGGGGTTGATTGTGTACAGGCAGATTCCTTTTTGCCAATCAGCTTCGACAGTACCGGTCGCTTGACGGGGGCGGTGTTTGCCGATTGTTATGTATCGGGAAAGGCTGAATACCTTCGGTTGGAACGCCATCAGCTGACAAAAAACGGGTATGAAATCTGTAACTTTGCTTATGAAAAAAGCGGAACAAGCTGGAAAGAAATTTCTCTTTCTGCTGTTCCGAAATGGGCAGATTTAACCCGTAAAATGACGGTGGAAGGCGTAGATAAGCCCTTGTTTGCCTACCTGAAAATGCCCGGTGCCAACACGGTGGATACAAGCTCACCCTTAGGGGTTTCGGTATATCAGAGAGCCGTTGATTTGATTGAGCAGGCAGACCGACAGTATTCCCGTCTATTGTGGGAATTTGAAGGGGGCGAGCTTGCCATTGATGCCAGTGCAGAAGCCTTGGGGTATGACCGTGACGGAAAAGCGGTTATGCCAAAGCTGAACCGCAGATTGTTCCGCGGATTGGAAATTGATGCAGGCGGACAGGACTTGTACAGCGTCTTTTCCCCAAAATTAAGAGATGAATCTCTGATCAACGGCTTAAATGAAATCCTAAGCCGTGTTGAAGATGCCTGCGGTCTGGCACGGGGAACGGTATCTCACCCTGAGGGGGAAATCCGCACTGCTACAGAGCTCAAAATGATGCGGCAACGGTCTTATACCACCGTCCGTGATATTCAAAAATCCATTGCGGCGGCGTTACAGGATTTATTGTACGCCATGGATGTCTGGACGGATGTTTATGAACTGGCACCAAAGGGAATTTGGGATGTGTCATTTCGGTTTGATGATTCGGTGCTTACCGACCGCAGTCAGGAATTTGCAGAGAAAAAACAGCTGGTAGAGGCGGGCATCATGCACCCCTGGGAATTTCGGATGTGGTATCTGGGCGAGAGCGAGGAGCAGGCAAAGGAGGTATTAAGATGAATCAGGAATTTTTATCCGGCTTAGGGCTGGAGGAAGAAACAGTAACTCAGATTTTGGAGGAGTACGACCGGGAACGTCAGGAAACTGCGTTTCAAAATGAGCTTCACAAACAACTGGAGCTTGCGGGAGCAAAATCTGTAAAAGCGGCGGTTGCGTTACTGGATTGTGAAGGGATGTCTTTGGAGGACGGCAATATTTCGGGTCTTTCCGAACAACTGTCTGTGCTCAAGGAAGAGCATCCCTACTTATTTCAGACTCAGCTTCCCCGTGCAGTAGCAAGTGCAATGGGCGGCGGTGAATCAGAACGTTCCCTTTTTTCGGTGATTCGTTCTGCTGCCGGACTTTAATTTGAAATTGAAAGGATATGATATTTTATGGCAAATTCAATTACGTTAGCAGATAAATTTTTACCCATGGTGGACGAAATTTATAAGGAGCAGTCTGTGACAGAATGTCTGGATACCACCTCTCAGCCCGATGTGAGCGGTGCAGACGAGGTACAGATTTTAAAAATTTCCACCACCGGTCTGGGAGATTATTCCCGTGAAACAGGGTATCCTCAGGGGGATGTGACCGCCTCCTGGGAAACCTTACAGCTGACCGAAGAACGAGGCAAGGAATTTTCTATTGACAGAATGGATGACGAGGAAATGCTGGGGGTTGCCTTTGGTACTCTGACAGGCTCTTTTGTCAGAGAACAGGTGGTTCCGGAGTTGGATGCTTACCGTTTTGCAAAGTATGCCTCCACTGAAGGAATTTCCTCTGCGTCTGAAGATCTGACGGCAGAAACTGTTTTGGCAGCCATTGATGAAGCAACCCGTCAGATGGACGAGGACGAGGTGCCTCAGACAGGCAGAATTCTGTTTGTCAGCAGTGAATTGAAGCCTCTTTTAAACAGTGCTCTGACCCGTACCTGGACCAGTCAGGGAAATGTAAGTACTGTACTGACCACTTATAATGATATGGTGGTAAAATATGTTCCAAAGGGCCGTTTTTACAGCAAAACTACCATTAATGACGGTTCCTCTGAATGGGGATATACCAAGGCTGAGGATGCAAAGGATATTAACTTTATGATTGTGTATCCTCCTTCTGTTGTTCAGGTGAAGAAGGTAATGATTCCCAAAATCTTTACTCCTGATCAGAATCAGGAAAAGGATGCCTGGAAATTCCAGTTCCGTCTGTACCATGACGCTTTTGTTCTGGACAATAAGAAAAAGGGCGTTTATCTCCACACTGTAGCGTAAAGGAGTGATGCTGTATGTACGCGGATTTTACTTATTATACAAATGTCTTTCACGGTAAAAAAATCCCGGACAGCGACAGCTTTCTTTCTGTAGCAGCGGGAGCGGGGGCGGCACTTGACCGTCTGACCTTTGGCAGGCTAACAGAATCCACTCCCGGTGCGGCTGATGCTCTTTGTGCGGTTTGTGAAGTGATTTATACCCGATTACACAGAGAAGGAATTAAATCAGAAAGTGTGGACGGGTACAGTGTGACTTACTGCGATGAAGGATTAGGCAGAAATTTGCGGCAAACGGTACGGCTTTATCTGGAGCCTGCTTTGCTGTATCGGGGATGTTAGGAGGGATTGGATGATTTGGAACCAAACGGTGACTCTGTTTCACAAGGAGATTGAAAATCGTCAGGAAATTTGGACATCTCAGGTGTTTCGGGGTGTGTCTGCTGTAACGGTGCAAAAATCCTCTCCTTATTCAATGGGAATGGAGCCGGACAATCAGTTGATTGTCCGGATTCCCCGTAAGGCGTTACCGACTATTGCACCGGGAGATCGGTTACTGTTGGGAGAACATACTGTTCAGACAGACTCACCAGAATTTCAAAAGGCTTTTTTGGTGGTGAGTGTCACAGATAACCGTCGGGGACAAGGAGAACTTTGGCATTATAAGGTGGTGTGTCAATGATTGCCTGTACCCTGTTTTTATATAAAACATCTAAAATATTAGAAAAAAGGGGACTGACCCCAAAAGGAGCAATTCAGAAAAAGCTGGACGAGGAGGTAGAACTGAGATGCCGTCCTTACGTGCCCCGCAAGGATGGATTTTTAGAGCAAAGCGGAACAGCTTCTTTTCCGTCTATTGGCTTCGTTCAATGGGACAGACCTTATGCAAAATATCAGTATTACGGTTATTTAATGTTAGGGAAGAAAACCAAAGTTCTGACCGGAATCCCCTTAAAAAGCCGTGGCGGAGGGTTGCGTGGCTCAAGATGGTTTGAGCGGATGAAGATCGACTGTATCGGGTCGATTGTAAAGACCCTTGCCCAACTGGCAGGAGGGAAAGAAAAATGAGTATTTTAGAACAGATCAGAGAGTTTATTGCCCAGTGCCCTTTGTTAACAGATGGATGCATCTACATGGATTTTTTGGATGACAGGATGTACGGTTATATGTTAGAGGGTGTACCTGTGGCAGAGGTTGTACGGCGGTATGCGGACGGTGGAAGTGTTCGCCGCTATGAGTTTGTATTTGGTGCAAGACTTCCTTACGGAAGCAGTCAGACCGCTGAGAATCATCAATTTTATCAGCAGTTTTCTCAATGGCTGGAGCAACAGTCAGATGCCGGTAATTTTCCACAACTGGGAGAGGGAAAAGTGCCTCACAGCATAAAGGCACTGTCCCATGGTTATTTACTGGACGGAGACGGAAACTGTGCCAGATACCAGATTCAATGTGAACTGGAATATTATCAGGATTAGGAGGAAAAAAATGAAAGGAAATATTGTACAGCGTGCCAAAAAATTGGCATTTTACGGTGTTCCCCAGGAAAACAAGACGGTATTTCACAGAATGAAGGGCTTTACCAAACTGGAAACAGAAAAAAATCCTAGTGAATACAGCCGTCAATATGTAGATGAATTGTTTCAAGAAACAGATGTTACGGGCTACAGTCCGTCTGTTTTGTATGAGTTTGACCGGTATGCAGATGATCCGGTGCATCAGGATATGGTGTTGCTGACGGACAGGGAAATGATTGGGGATGATGCAGTCAGAACACTGATTATGGCGGATTTGGCAATGCCCAATGGGGATGGTAGTTTTCCTGCAATTATGAGAGATTTTGCCGTGATTCCCGATAGTGAAGGAGACGGAACGGATGCGTACATTTATACCGGATCTTTTCGTGCAAAGGGAGAAAAAGTAATCGGGACCGTTGAGATTACCGGTGAGGTTGCGGTCTTTACCGAACAGTAGGTGGGTGAGAAAAAATGCAGATGATGAAATTTCAATTCGGAGAGTTCAAACGACAGATCGATTTATCTGATGTGGATTTTGTATTAAGGTACGAACAGGCAATTACAGACTACGAAGAAGGAATCAAGGGATTGAACCGCGAGGTTGCTCCTTCTGCACAATTAGAACAAGTATGTCAGTTGTTTTTTGCTATGTTTGACAAGCTGTTTGGTGACAAAAGTGCAAAAAAAATGTTTGGCGAAACCAAAAGCGTTGCCCTTTGTACAAAAGCATTTACTCAGTTGCTTCGTTCTATGAATCAATACGCCGGCGCCCTGAAGAAAGAGGAAATAATATGAATTTTTGGGCAACACCCTTACCAAATACAGTGACAATCGCTGGCAAGGAATATCCAATTCATACTGATTTTCGAGTATGGGTAAGGTGCGGAATGCTATTAGAACAAGAGAAAAATCCCATTTCACTGGCGGTGGAGTTGCTGACTCTGTGTTATCCGGCTCTGCCCCCCTCTTTTGAGGGGGCAATGGAAGGGATTATTTCCTTTTATACCGGATGCGACAAAACAAAAAGGGACGGAGCAAAAACAAAACCTATCTATAGCTTTGACTATGATGGAGATTTAATTTATGCCGCTTTTTTCAGCCAATACGGAATTGATCTGGCACATGCCTCCCTGCATTGGTATCAATTTCGGGCATTGTTTGCAGGCTTGGAGGGGAACAGTCGTTTTGCTGAGGTGCTTGGTGCGAGGGAAATGAATCTGAGCAAAATTTCTGATCCGGCACAAAAGGCGTATTATAGAAAATTAAAAGCAAACTACCGTCTGCCGATTGAGGCTGATGCAGCAGACGGATTGGAGGCTCTGTTTTGATCAGCTCACAGTAAAAACAGAAAAAATTTTGTGAGCAGAAGGGTTGATGTTATGAGTGACGGTGCAATCGTTATATCCACCGAGTTGAATACGGACGATTTTATAGCCGCTCTGGAAGGCTTGGCCGGTCTTGCAAGAGGCGCCATGGAACAGGTGGTTGGTGTGTTTACAGAGCTTAGGGATCGGGTTGTTCAAACCTTGCATAATGCAAAAAAAGTGCTTTTAAATGCAGCAACAAGCTGGTTGGAAGGATTAGGGTTGGCGGCAAGCCGTGCAAAGGAATTTGTATTTACTACTTTGGGGCAAATGATGACAGATGCGATTCAGGCTTTATTGGGAAAGGTAGCATCATTGTTATCAGCCGCAAATAGCTTTTTTCAAGGTCTGCAAACGGCGGCAACTCAGAAATGCACTGTTTGTCTGCAAGAGTTGGGCGTTTTTATTACTCAGATTTTGAATACTATAATAGGAGCTTCGGGGCGTATGCTGACGGCGGCATTCGCCCTTTTTCAGGGAATTGTAACAGCGGTTAGAGGGATTACTGATCAAGCATTGGCAGCTCTTGGGGGCCTGATCAATCTGGCAGTAATAAAGGTGAAGGACGGATATAAAGAAATGTTGGAGGCCGGAAAACAGTTAGCGTCCGGAATCTGGGACGGAATTACATCTATAGCATCCGGTTGGCATCAAAATATTTCCTCTTTGGTCAGCGGCTTGGTAACTGCCGCAAAAAATGCAGTTACCGGAGGTTTTAGTGGAGTTGCTTCTTTTATTGGAAACAGTTTGTCCAATTCCGGCTTTTCAGTGCCAAACAACTTTTTTAACAGTGGTTCATCAAATTTATCTAATTTCTCCAACGCGGATTTATTACCAACTTTTGAAACATTTTCTGCAACAAGCGGAAGCTCGGGGGCCATTACCAATGTCAATCATTATAATACCACTTATCAGTTTGCCCCTGCCAACGGATCCATTTCTGACCAGATTCGCACTGCCAGAGCACAGGATCAGATTAACCGGTTGAGAGGAGGGCTTTAATGACAGAGTTTAAATTTCAAAATGAATACGGCACACTCCAACTCAATAAAAAACCTTGTCGTGTATTGTCGGTGGTTGGGTTAGGTTTGCCTGAGCGTGAATTTGAAACGGTGCGATATGCCAATTCTCACGGACAGGAAACCCTGTCTGTTACTGACCAACCAAGAATCATCAGTATGTCTGTGGATTTGTTAATGAAGGAGGGGTTGGGACGAGAACTGGCAAGAATGACAAAAATTTTATATCGTCCCGGAACCCTTACTGTACGAAGTCGGGGAAAGACAAGAGTGATTCCCTGTAGGTGTACTGCATGGGAGGAGGATACCCGTACTCCTGTTCTTGCAAAACTGGTACTGCAATTTACCTGTGATAATCCAGCATTTTTAGAAGAGCGGGAGCGAAGTGAGGGAATTTTTGAACGGACAGATCTCATTGACGATCCCTTTGTTCTTCCTATGATATTTACAAAACGGACAACAGAAAAGGATGTAATCAATACAGGGGATTTACCCGTTCAGCCTGTTTTATTGATAAAATGTATTCAAACAGGGACGGAGGGAATAAGAATCACTAATCATACCCCATTAGGAGAGAAACAGGTTTTCTCCTTTACAACCCCTATGATGGAGGGGGAAGAAATTAAGGTGGATTTTCCCAACAGACGAATAGAATCCAACATGAGAGAGAATGTGATTCACCTGATTTCCGATGATACTTTTCTTCATTCCTTTGTATTGGAACAGGGATGTAATCACATTAAGGTATCAGCAGGGGACGGAGCAGATTTGTCTATAATTTGTACATTTACCCCAAAATATCTGGAAGCTTTGTATTAGGAGGTGCCTATGGAGGATATACGTTTTTACAATTTTGAAGGCCAGCTTCTTGCCATTGTTCATGACATAGTGTCCGTCAATTGGAGAATTTGTTATAACGATGTGGGTACTTTTGAGGCTCATTTTAATCTGCAGTCTTCCTTTGTGCCTGAGATTGCGGTTGAGCCGTGGTTGGTTGCGATTCAGGGAGGATTACAAGCAATTATTACAGGACGGCAAATGGGGGATGAACTGATTTTATATGGAAAAACGCCGAATTGGCTGTTATGCAAGCGAGGAATTCCTCCTTTTGTGACAGGAGATATGACAGATGGCGAAGGACTTACGATTCCTCAGATTGTAAGCTGGGTGTTTTCTAAGGCATTTGATGAACATGATCCTGTCACGGAGGAAGAGGAAAAGGGAGAATTTTTGCAAGAAACCATTGCTTTTTGGAGAAATACTACCAATCAGGGTTTTGAAGTAATTCGTGACTGTGCGGACAGAGAAAGTGCAGGACATCGAATTTGGTTTGAGCCGAAAACAGGAACATGGCATTTTCAGTTATATAAGGGAAAGGAGCTTCCCCTTATAGTAAGCGAGGACAACCGAAATGCTTATGAAACGGAGTATACCGAAAATGTTTCTGAGCTTGCAACGGCAGGATGGTATGGTCGGGAGGTTGTTTCTCGAGGAGATTATAATCCTGTCACGAATAAACCTCCGTTAAAAGACAGATTACCTGAAAATTTTGGAAAATATTATCAGGTGACTCAAAACGGCTCCCGATTTGGTCTGACAATGACGGAGGGAGATTACCTTTTCTGTGATTCTCAGGAGGGAAGCTGGAGAATTGCAGATGGCGAGGAAATTCAAAAGTTGGACTGTATCTGGATGAAACTGGAGGGAGATTCTTCAGCAACAGGAATTTACCGTTGGGAGGAAATCCTGTCTGCTCAGACCGAAAGTGAAGCACAGGATGAGCTTACCAGAAAAAAACGAATTCAAGATATTTCTTTGGTTGCTCGTGATATGAAATATGGGAAAGACTACGAGTTGGGAGATATCATACGGGTGCAAAAAACAGCAGGCGGTGTACGATTCGCCCAAAAGAAACGGGTAGTTGCAGTAAATATTTGGTATGAACAGGGAAATTCAGGTCAGCAGCCTGAATTTTCCGAACAATAAAGGAGGTAGAATATGGGAATTATATTGGATTTTGCAGATAATGTAACTTATGGTGCATCGGATTTAAATTCTTTGAGATGTGCTCTTGCCACCAAGGGAGTATTGCCTGAGGCGACCAGCTCTTGTAAGGCGATATTGGGAGAACAGGACGGAACAGTAAAAATTTGTGCGGGACAGGCGCTTTTTTCAGATGGCTCCAGATGCAGTGTGGACGAGGCGGGAGTTACGGTTACCGTAAATGATACCTGCTACATCTATTTTAAAAAACAGGAGAACGGTGTTGAGGTCATGTCCTCAGGTTCCCTTCCCTCAGGCGGGAATACGGTATTGTTAGCATTGGCAACTGTGTCAACAACAGGGATTACCTTGACTGATATGCGAGAATATACAGTACTGAAAATTCCGTCCTGTACCGTGAATACTTATGATGATTTTGTTCTAAAAAAAAACTTCAATGACGCTACTGTAAAAAGCTATGATTCCGCTGATTCCCTGACCTTCGGTAAATGGCATAAGGTACATGAATTTGATGTAAGTAATCACAACTACAAATATGTTTGTTTGTTTGATAATGCACAAAATTCTTATGACAAGGCTTTTTTAGCTTGGGGAAATATTGACACAGGGAAATACTGGACAGCTTATACCACGGATGATATAAGTACATTAGAATATGGAATTGATGAGATTGTACTGTATCATGATTATACCGGCACCAGAAGAATTCGATTTGTAAAGAATGGCGCTAAGGTTGAGCTTTATTATTACTGTACCATGAGTCAGTTATCTTATTATTTTAATGCAAAAGTTTGTTTTGCGTAAAGGAGAGAGGAAATATGGCAAGATATGAAGCAAAACTTGATATTGGCGGAGAATTTGAAGCAAGCTTTTCCCTGCCTTTATTTACCGGTGATTCGGGAAATAGTGTTGCTCTGGAATTTTATAATCGGGGTAAGGCTTACGATATGAGCGGTGCGGTGATTTATGCCAGACGGGGAGATGGAACTGTTCTGGCAACTTCAGGAGTAACAGAAGGCAACAAGGCAGAGTTCACTTTGTATAACAATATGTATTCCTATCCGGGGGAACTGCAGGTTCAGGTATCTGTGGTCGATGCATACGGGAATTTTTTGACCAGCGGGTTATTGTATTTTACGGTACAGGAAGGGTTTTCTGAGCAATCGGAAGGGGAGGGAACCAATGATTTTTGTGAGCTGACTTCCTTAATTCGACAGGTAGGAGAAGGCTTGTCTTATATCGAGCGTGCCGAATCTGCTGCCGATAAAATTGAGTCTTTAAATCTTATTAATTATAAAGGTTCGAAGAACTATTATTCACAGTTGCCTATTACCGGAAATTCTGTTGGTGATGTATGGAATGTTGCGTATCCAAGCAAAGTATCAATAAAAGCGATGCCGATTACTATAACTCGTACTGAGGACACGATAGAAGACTTTGGTTTTGCTATAGCACATGCTACTGAATCGTTTTCAGAAGATACGTGGTCTCAATATGGATATATATATAATTCTAATGGAGAAAAGGTAACAGAGGCTTTTCATGCCTACGCTAACGTTTTTGAAATGCCAATTCTTATAGAAATTGGAAATTATTATTTCTACTTTATTGAAGAATCGCTTCAAAAGTATCACACGGATTCATTGGAGTTAAATTATGAAACTGGAGAAAATTACAAATTTATTTGGAACGGTTATGAATGGCAATCATTCACAGGAGATATGTCCAAGTATGCGACAAAAGAAAATGTTGACAACGGCATAGGCGATGCTTATGAAGAACTGAAGGGATATATTGACGCAAACAAGGACGAAGCTAATGGGTTGATTAATCAAAAGGTTGATAAATCTTATGTTGCAAATGCTTTAAAAGGTAATGCAAGGGGTGAAGCTGTCAGTATAACAGACATAGCTCCGGTAGAGCATAATTTAGAGGTTACCGTGTCAAATAAGAACTTACTGCCATATCCGTATGCTGAAACAACAAAAACAAGTAACGGGATAACATTTACTGATAATGGTGATGGAAGTATAACTCTTAACGGCACTGCAACCGATTATGCAATGTTTACTTTATCACAAGATTTTAATTTTGTTGATGGTGTTACCTATGCTATTTCTGACTGTGACATATATTTATTTATAAATTACACAAACGAAAACGGTGAAGATAAATATTTCCACTCCAAATACAATACAACACTTACTTGGGATAAGAGATATACATTAAAACGGATATATTTGCAAGTGAGTGTTGGAGGAAACGAAATAAATAATTTAAC
>JAZURC010000119.1:0-2811 GCA_045606005.1 Clostridia bacterium | reverse complement strand
TGGAAGAAAACACCAATGCCGCCTCGTGAACAAATGCAATTTTTTGCTCAACATCTTCCAGATTGTATCGTTTACGCAACCGCAAAATCCGATACTCAATTTGTACAGGAGCTTGTTCTATCAGCTCCAAAAATCCGTTTTTGCCGAATTTTTTAATATATTCGTCAGGATCCTTCGCTTTATCTTGCATCAGTACATTGACTTTAATTTGCTGACCTGACATAATTTCAATACACCTTGCAGTTGCTTTTTGCCCCGCTTCATCAGAATCAAAGCACAAGGTTACCTTATCGGCATACCGTTTGATCAGCTTTGCATGATCGGGTGTAAAGGCTGTACCCAAAGACGCCACCGCATTTTTAAGTCCTGCCTGATGCAAGGCAATGACATCCATATATCCTTCAACAATAATCAGATGTTTTTCTTTTTCATTTTTGGCAAAATTCAAGCCATATAAATTATGACTTTTGGAAAACACAGGTGACTCGGGAGAATTCAAATATTTCGGTTTGGAATCATCCAGCACTCTGCCACCAAATCCGATAACATTTCCCCGAAGGTCAATAATGGGAAACATCACCCGATTTCTGAAGCTGTCATAATACCGTTGATCCTTATTCCCGACCAATCCTGCCTTTTCCATCATAGGTTCCGAAAACCCTTTTTGTTTCAGATGCTTTAACAGACTGTCCCACGAATCAGGAGCATAGCCCAATCCAAATCTTTTGATAGTTGATTCACTGAGTCCCCGATTTGAAAAATAAGACCGTGCATTGTCACCCTTCACCGAGTAAAGCATCTCGTGAAAAAACATTGCCGCATCACGGTTTAAAGCATATAATTGCTCTTTTTCCGAGGCTATTTGACGGTTCACATACTGATGTTGTTGCTCCGGTATGGGAATATGTGCCCTCTGTGCCAAAAACCTTACCGCTTCTACGAAATCAAGATGCTCCACCTTCATCACAAAATCAAGCACCCGTCCCCCTTCGCCACATCCAAAGCAGTGATAAAACTGTTTTTCAGCAGATACCGAAAAAGACGGAGTCTTTTCATTATGAAAAGGACAAAGCCCAAGCAAGTTACGACCTGATTTTTTTAATGGTACATATTCAGAAATCAAATCTGCAATTTCATTGGCATCACATACTTGATTTATGAAATCATCCGAAAAAAACAACCCCTCGTCCTCGCTTTCAACCAAAAATCATTTCAATTTTACTATTTCGACATAAGCCCCAAAAATCCTTTTTAATTTTTAAAACTATTCCTTCCACAGTATTTCCAAGCTTTTTATTTTTATACAATGAACCGCCTGTTTACAGTATTTTTATACATAAAAACAGTTCCTCATTGTTTGAGGAACCGTTCACAATATGTTTATTTTTCTTCAGCAATCTTAGCCTGTGCTGCTGCAAGTCTTGCAATCGGCACACGGAAAGGTGAACATGAAACATAATTCAGTCCAACCTTGTGACAGAATTCAACAGAAGAAGGATCGCCACCGTGTTCGCCACAGATACCCAACTTAATGTCAGGACGAGCACTTCTGCCCAGTTCAGCAGCCATCTTTACTAATTTACCAACACCGGTTTGATCCAGCTTTGCAAAGGGATCGGATTCAAAAATCTTGTTGGTATAATATTCAGGCAGGAACTTACCTGCATCATCACGGGAGAAACCGAAGGTCATCTGAGTCAGGTCATTGGTACCGAAGGAGAAGAATTCAGCTTCTTTTGCGATATCATCCGCAGTCAATGCAGCTCTGGGGATTTCAATCATGGTACCCACCTTGTATTTCAAATCGGAACCTGCATCCTTAATAACAGCATCTGCAGTAGAAGTTACTACATCTTTTACAAACTTCAATTCCTTTACTTCCCCTACCAGAGGAATCATAATTTCAGGAACGATTGTCCATTCAGGGTGCTTTTTGGAAACTGCCATAGCAGCCTTGATAACTGCCTTGGTCTGCATTTCAGCAATTTCAGGATAGGTAACTGCCAGACGGCAACCTCTGTGACCCATCATGGGGTTAAATTCATGCAAGGATGCAATGATTGCTTTGATTTCTTCAACAGTCTTACCCTGAGCATCTGCCAATTTTGCAATATCTGCTTCATCGGTAGGAACAAATTCATGCAGAGGAGGATCCAAGAAACGGATGGTGACAGGGCAGCCTTCCATTGCTTCATAGATTGCTTCAAAGTCACTCTGCTGCATGGGTTCTAACTTGTCCAAAGCTTTCTTTCTCTGTTCAACAGTATCAGAGCAAATCATTTCACGGATTGCAGGGATTCTGTCTTCATCAAAGAACATATGCTCGGTACGGCACAAGCCAATTCCTTCTGCACCCAGTTTCTTTGCCTGAGCAGCATCGGAAGGAGTATCCGCATTGGTGCGAACCTGCAGTGTTCTGTACTTATCCGCCCATGCCATAACACGGCCGAATTCACCGCCGATAGAAGCGTCAGCCGTAGGAATCAAACCGTCATAAATATTACCGGTAGAACCGTCGATGGAAATGTAGTCCCCTTCGTGATAGGTCTTACCTGCCAGTTCAAATTTCTTGTTTTCTTCATCCATGCCGATTGCAGAACAACCGGATACACAGCAAGTACCCATACCACGGGCAACAACCGCTGCGTGAGAGGTCATACCGCCACGAACTGTCAGGATACCCTGAGCAGCTTTCATACCTTCAATATCTTCAGGAGAGGTTTCCAGACGAACCAGAACAACCTTTTCTCCGTTTTCAGCCCAAGCTTTCGCATCCTCTGCAGTAAATACAATCTTACCGCAAGCAGCACC
>JAZURC010000118.1:0-5231 GCA_045606005.1 Clostridia bacterium | reverse complement strand
CCATCAATTTCGTAAACTAATTTAAAATCAAATTCTCCATATGTAATTTCAGGTTTAGGGGGAGCTGGTGACAACCACAACCCAACAGCTAATATTATCCAGGGAGATGCAATAATTAAAACACCAATTACACAAACTAAAATTAATGCAACAATTACCATTATTATTTTCTTTGTAATACTCAAAATATCATCTCCTCTTTTTCTACATCTTTCGACATATCCATATTGCTCGTGTCAAGTCAGGCGAACAGTGAATAATAGGACCTACTAAATTTCCGATAAAAATTCCACTGATTTTCTCTGAACAAAGTTCTTTAGAACCTGCGAGAATACTATATTTTCTCGCGCCCGATAGTATATGTAAATATTTAAAATCGGCAAACTAATGTTTTAAATTGTATGGACTTGACACGAGTACTTTTTGTATCTCATAGAAAAAAACTACTCTTCATCTTCAGCAATGCCCTCAATCAAATCAACTACTACTTGATTTAGTTCAGTTGCATTTTTTGATGTAATAACAGGTCTCCCTGATTTTTCTTCGATTTCTTTTCTTGCATTCCCTGCAACATTACCACCTTGTTTTGCTATTTCAACATTTTCTTTAAAAGTTTGAGGATTGGTAGTTTTTGAAAGTTCTGTAGTTGTTGCCTCTGCAAGCATATTCAAAACCAATTCGAGATCGCTCATATTATCACGCAGATTTTCTTTAGTCAACCCTTTTAAATTCTTATATTTCCGTGTTGTCATTCCTGACCAAGCTTTTGTAATCTCATCTGTAAGAATAGCATATTCCACACCTTTTTGAACTCCATGCTTGTCCCATTCATCCGTCAAAGCATTACGCACTCTGATAGATAAAATTCTTTGATGTATCCATTCATTACTATAGCCCTTCTTTTGATAAGTTTCTATTGCTCTGTCGATTGCAAGTTCAGGGTCAATAGTTTCATCAATTCGTTCCTTTCCGACTTCGGCAAGCCACATCTTAAAAGGCTCTGCCTTGGGTGGAGGTATAGATTGAATTATACGAAGTATTCCCCCTATATCTGCCACATCCGTATTATATCTCTTACCATCTTTAGGAGATTTCAATTTCAGTTGGTGACAAATTGTCACCAACCCATTTCCTTCTTCTTTTAATCTCTGTTTTAATTTGTTCCAGTACTTTCTACCATCTGCACTATCCGTAAGAACAGATACGACATCAACAACAGAAAAATACCATTCTTCTGTTTCCTTATTCCATGCAGTTCTTATTCTTTTATCTTCAAATATTTGTATTTTATTATCCATATGTATAATAACCTCCGTCAAATGCTTTTATTTTCAACTTTATTCGACACAATTCGACTCTTGTCAAGACGGGACCAAAAACATAACCTGAGCGTTTCTGATGTTCCTTTCGATAATGCTCCGCATTCCCCGGTTAAAAACCGGGAAACAATGTCTGTGTCTATCATTTTCGCTACATTCATTATACCACCCTTTCTTTTTATTGTCAATTGAAAATCCTTGACAAAATCCTCACAATGATTTATAATAAAGATAAGCTCTGACGGTCGGGTTTTCCCTGCCGAAAGAATAACAGGATACTGACGCTAAAGACTGATCTGAGGCGAAAGAAAACATACAAACAGTGTTTTTCTGCACCCTCTGACAGGGTGCATATTTTTTTGAAAGGAAAACCAAAATGGAAACACGAGTGGCAATTATCGGTATTATTGTAGAAGAACCCGAATCTGTAACCCAGTTAAACAATATTCTTCATGAATACAGCTCCATTATTATCGGTCGGATGGGACTGCCCTATCGGGAAAAAGAAATTTCCATTATCAGCATTGCTGTTGACGGAACAACGGAAGAAATCAGCGCTTTATCGGGTAAAATCGGACGCCTGCACGGCGTCAGCGCAAAAGCCGCTTACTCTAAAACTTCACAGAAAGGATGAAATCACCATGGCTTATAATCCAAAATCAAAAAAAGCAGAAGAATTTATTGATCATCAGGAGGTACTGGATACACTTGCCTTTGCTGAAGCAAACAAGCATAACGCCGCCCTCATTGACGAAATTTTAAATAAGGCACGAGAATACAAAGGACTTTCTCACAGGGAGGCAGCAGTTTTGCTGGACTGTGACATTCCCGAAAAAAATAAAGAAATTGAGGAGCTGGCAGCCAAAATCAAGCAGGATTTTTACGGCAACCGTATTGTAATGTTTGCCCCTTTGTATCTGTCCAATTACTGCGTAAACGGTTGTGTTTACTGCCCCTACCATGCAAAAAATAAACATATAGCCAGAAAGAAACTCACCCAGGAGGAAATCAAAAAAGAGGTCATCGCTTTACAGGATATGGGTCATAAGCGTCTTGCCATTGAATCGGGAGAAGACCCTGTCAATAACCCCATTGAATATATCTTGGAAAGCATCAAAACCATTTACAGCATCCAGCCCAAAAACGGTGCCATTCGCAGAGTCAATGTAAACATTGCCGCCACAACGGTTGAGAATTATCGAAAATTAAAAGATGCAGGCATCGGTACCTATATTCTGTTTCAGGAAACTTATCACAAGGACAGCTATGAAAAACTGCATCCCACAGGACCCAAGCACAATTATGCTTACCACACCGAGGCTATGGACAGAGCCATGGAAGGCGGAATTGATGACGTGGGCTTAGGGGTATTGTTTGGACTGGAGCTTTACCGTTATGAATTTGCCGCACTGTTAATGCACGCAGAGCATCTCGAGGAAACGTTTGGGGTCGGACCCCATACAATCAGCGTTCCCCGTATCAAACGAGCAGATGATATTGACCCTGATGTCTTTGACAATGGTATTAACGACGATATTTTTGCAAAACTGATTGCTTGTATCCGTATTGCCGTTCCTTATACAGGTATGATTATCTCTACCCGTGAATCTAAGGAATGTCGGGAAAAAGTATTACACTTGGGTATTTCCCAAATCAGCGGTGCTTCCCGTACCAGTGTGGGCGGATATGCGGAGGAAGAACCGGAAGAAGAAAATTCAGCTCAGTTTGATGTAAGCGACAACCGCACTTTGGATGAAGTGGTTCGTTGGTTAATGGAGCAAGGAGATATTCCCTCCTTCTGTACCGCTTGTTATCGGGAAGGGCGGACAGGGGACCGTTTCATGACCCTTTGCAAAAACGGTCAAATTTTAAATTGTTGTCATCCCAACGCTCTGATGACCTTAAAAGAATATTTAGAGGATTATGCAACCGAGCCCACCAAAAAACTGGGCTATGAATTGATTGACAGAGAAATTGAACGGGTTCCCAATCCAAAGGTAAAAGAGCTGGTGAAGGAAAAATTGAAAGCAATCGGTGAAGGAAAACGGGATTTCCGTCTGTAAGGAGGACTTGCTATGGGATTACAGGATACCGCATCCGCAAATCGGGTGCATATCGCCTTTTTTGGAAAAAGAAATGCAGGAAAATCCAGTGTCATGAACGCGGTCACTTCTCAACAGATTTCTGTTGTGTCTGATGTTGCAGGCACCACCACTGACCCTGTTTATAGGGCAATGGAGCTCCTTCCTTTAGGTCCTGTTATGATGATTGACACTGCAGGAATGGATGATAATCAGGGGGAGCTTGGGGCACTTCGTGTAAAGAAAACAAAACAGGTTTTAAATAAAACAGATATTGCGGTTTTGGTGATAGATGCCACAATCGGTATGACAGAAACGGAAAAAGAATGGACGGAACTGTTTCAACAAAAGAAAATTCCTTTTGTAACGGTGTATAACAAAACAGACCTTGTCCCTGCGCCCGAAGGAGAAATCGGCGTCAGCGCATTAACGAAAGAGGGGATTAAAGCATTAAAAGAAGCAATCGCCTCACTTTCAAAACCGGTAGACCCCCCCTCTCTGGTGGAAGGCTTGGTTTCGGCGGGGGATACTGCTATTTTGGTTACTCCCATTGATGAGTCCGCTCCCAAGGGCAGATTGATTCTCCCTCAGCAACAAACCATTCGTGCATTGTTGGACGCTGATGCCTGTGCATTGGTGGTCAAAGAAACTATGCTGAAAGACGCTCTTTCCCAATGCAAAACACCGCCAAAAATTGTGATTACAGATAGTCAGGCGTTTGAAATTGTTGATAAAATTACTAACAAGAACATTCTCTTAACATCGTTTTCTATTTTGATGGCGCGACAAAAAGGAGATTTAGAACTGACGGTTCAAGGGGTCAAAGCATTAGATTTCATTCAGCACGGGGACAAAATCTTGATTGCAGAAGGGTGCACTCACCACCGTCAGTGCGAGGACATCGGAACGGTGAAACTCCCTCGTTGGATTCGGGAATATACCAAGGCGGAACCTGAATTTGTCTTTACCTCAGGAACAGAATTTCCCGAAGAGTTATCTCCCTACAAAATGGTCCTTCATTGCGGGGGGTGTATGCTTAACCCAAGAGAAATGAAATACCGTCAGAAAACAGCGAAAGAAATGGAAATTCCTATTGCCAACTATGGAATTGCCATTGCGTATATGAAGGGAATTCTTGCTCGAAGCTTAGAGCCCTTTCCCGACCTTTATCGTCAACTTCAATCTTGAGGAAATGACTATGAGATTACCAAAGGAATTTTATTTGAACTCCGCAGAAACACTTGCTCCCCTTTTACTTGGCAAACTAATATGTGTACGAAAAGGGTCGGAAGTATTTCGGTATAAAATAACAGAAACAGAATGTTATCAGGGAGAGGACGATACTGCCTGTCATGCCCACAAAGGAAGAACCCCACGGACAGAAGTGATGTACCGCGAGGGTGGATATGCCTATATTTACTTGTGTTACGGGATTCATCATTTGCTGAATATTGTTACAGGGGAAAAAGACAATCCTCAAGCTGTTCTGATTCGTGGTGTAGAAAATTTTGCAGGGCCGGGCAGAACCACCAAGGCAATGGGCATTACCAAAGAGTGGAACGGGGAGGATTTATGCACCTCCCAACGGTTTTGGCTGGAGGACGACGGTACCGTTCCCCATTACCGGACAGGGAAGCGCATCGGCATTGACTATGCCGAACAAAAGGACCGTGACCGCCTTTGGCGATATTTTGTTGCAAAATAAATCAGGAGCGTTTTTCTAACGCTCCTGATTTATTTATTGTGTTAATTCCTGATACAATTTCATCAAATGTGCAACACATTCGCTTTCGCTATCAATCTTCCATGCTTTTCCGTAAGCCTCCCAGAC
>JAZURC010000117.1:0-1599 GCA_045606005.1 Clostridia bacterium | reverse complement strand
GGATTTTGTCTCCCAAAACAGTCTATGTTGTCATTTCAATCGGCGCCCCCTGTTATGAAATTCATAAGAATGTCAAACAAAACAGACGGCACAATGGTTTTCCCATGAAAACCCCTAAAAGTTAATCGCTTTTATTGTATCATATATTTCTTCTAAAGTCAATTATTTTCAAAAAAAAAGGGGGGATTTTCCCCCTCTCAGCTTGACAAAAAATTATCAACCAAACAGTCGCTGAAATGCAACCTGAAAACTTTGAACAACTTCGCTAATTTGCCTGTTCCTCTTCTTTTTCTCCTTCTTCCATTTTTGAGATAGAAATTTCATAGGCTGTTTTATTGATTAACTCATTTTCACTAATTTTTTTCTGGTATTCACGGCTTTGTACCCGTCCCCAGATTTTAATATTACTCCCCACTGTCAGCTCTGAAGCAAACCTTGCGTTTCGACCCCAGGCAATGCAGGGAATGTAATCAGATTTATTGTACTGCCGATTTACCGCCAACAGCAAATCCGTAATCTCCCGACCAAAGGGCGTTGTCCGATAAGCGGGAGGCTTGCAAACAAACCCGTTTAGGAAAATATAATTCAGATTTTTCGATGCCTCTTCTAAGGAAACAGGAATCAAATCCTTGGCAAACACGGTGAGAATCAGCTTTCGTTCGTTGTTATTATAATTGTTATACGAACGAAACTGACCGTTGATTTCCACAAAGTTTCCAAGCTCCATAGGAATGCCGGTGAGAAGCCGTTCTGATACAGTAACCAGGATATAGTCTGAAATATTGCTCAGACGCTTCACATTTAGTACAAATGAATAAAACCCTTCTCCGTACACCTCATGACTAAATTGCAATGGTGTTTCAATTTTTCCCAATACTCTTACTTCGTTGTTTTCTGGAATGCTTTGTTCCATTTTTTAACCACCTCTTTGTAAAATATTACCATTTCCACTATTTTATATATGCAAGTAAGATAAGTTTTATTCCACTTTTTTTAAGAAAAAAAGGTCTCGCCAAAAGATAACAATAAAATACAAATTGCACCCAAAAGAGAGGAAACAGAATGATTACCGGACATGACCGGAATTTCCTGAGGCAGAACAATTCCAAAGCCTTTGGGCATCAGGGGTCGCTGGATACAGCACATCAATTTATTCTCGCAGATACTTGAGGCAGTAACAGTGGCTTTCGGGTTGCATCCGTAAGTAATAACCGGATGACTTTGGGTCAGGTAAGGATGAATTCCCAAAGGAATATCCCCGTTTACCAGTAAAACTGATTGGGAATTCATATCACGGGGATTGGAGGAAACCAACAGATCTTCCTTTAGAAGCATTTGTTCTCTGTTTTTTCTGATTGGGGTAACAAAATCACAAACTGCACAAAAAATTTCCTCCGATGAAGCTGCATCTGCCAAAAGGATTGAGTTCATAATCAACTTCCTAACATTGCTTTTTGTTATTGTGCGTGAAATCAGAAAAAATATACAAAAAGAAGCTGCCTTACGACAGCTTCTTTTCAGAGTTAAAACTCAATTATTTTGCAATAGAAGATACAACGCCGGATCCTACAGTTCTTCCGCCTTCACGGATAGCGAATC
>JAZURC010000116.1:0-12463 GCA_045606005.1 Clostridia bacterium | reverse complement strand
AAGGAACTGTCCCCTAAAATTGAAAGCGAATTCAAATACCGTACCACCCATAACGACGGTGTATTTCGGGTTTATACCGATGAAATCAGAAAGGCAAGAAAAAGCGGCATTATCACAGGTCTGCCCGATGCTTACGGCAGAGGAAGAATTATCGGGGATTACAGACGGGTTGCCCTGTACGGAGTTGACAGATTAATTGAAGAAAAAGAAAAGGACAATCAGGCACTTGCGCAAGAACTGATGTCTGAAGAAAATATTAAATTACGGGAAGAAGTGTTCCGTCAGATTGATTTTTTGAAAAAGCTGAAGGATATGGCATATTCTTACGGATATGACATCAGCCTACCTGCAAAGGACACAAAGGAAGCCATTCAATGGCTGTATTTTGCATATCTTGCTGCAATCAAAGAACAAAACGGAGCAGCCATGTCTTTGGGTCGTGTCAGCACATTTCTTGACATTTATATGGAACGGGATTTCAAACGGGGTACCCTGACGGAAGAACAGGCCCAGGAGTTGATGGATGATTTTGTCATGAAGCTTCGGATGGCTCGTCATCTGCGTACTCCCGCCTATAATGAATTATTTGGTGGTGATCCCATGTGGATTACCGAAGCAGTAGGCGGAATGGGAACAGACGGCAGAACTCTGGTGACCAAAAATTCCTTCCGTGTGTTGAACACCCTTTATAACTTAGGCGCCGCTCCGGAGCCCAATCTGACTATTTTATGGTCAAATGACCAACCGGAAGGCTTTAGTCGATTCTGCTCAGAAATATCAATTAAAACCAACTCTGTTCAGTATGAAAACGACGATGCTATGCGTCCTCTCTACGGCGATGATTATGCCATTGCCTGTTGTGTATCCGCTATGCAAGTGGGAAAACAAATGCAATTTTTTGGTGCAAGATGCAACCTTCCTAAAATACTTCTACTTGCATTAAATGGGGGTAAGGATCCTGTATCGGGTCTGGAAATGGGTCCTCAGATGTCTGTTTACGAAGATGAAATTTTAGATTATTATAAGGTCATTAAACGGTTTAACAAATATCGGGAATGGCTTTGTAAGCTGTATGTTTCAACCATGAATATCATTCATTGCATGCATGATAAATATGCCTACGAAAAAATCCAGATGGCACTTCATGATACAGAGGTGCACAGATTCATGGCGTTTGGTGTGGCAGGACTGTCTGTACTTGCAGATTCTTTGAGTGCAATCAAATATGCACAGGTCAAAACAATCAAAAACGAAGACGGCCTGATTGTGGATTTTGAAACAACCGGCGATTTCCCCAAATTCGGAAATGATGACGATCGGGTTGACTCCATTGCAAAACAAATCACAGAAGAAATGATTGTTGAGTTGAGAAAAACCCCTACTTATCGAGATGCAGAGCATACTCTCTCTGTTTTGACCATTACCTCCAATGTTGTGTACGGGAAAAAGACAGGGGCAACTCCTGACGGAAGAAAGGCAGGTGAACCCTTTGCTCCGGGCGCCAACCCCATGCATAACCGTGAAACAAATGGTGCCCTTGCCTCCTTGAATTCGGTTGCAAAATTGCCTTACACCGCCTGCCGTGACGGAATTTCCAATACGTTTTCCATTGTTCCCGATTCTCTGGGAAAAACAGAGGAGGAACGGATTTCTAATCTGGTATCTGTTTTGAATGGATATTTTGCAAAAATGGCACATCATATTAACGTAAATGTTATGACACGGGAGCAGTTGATAGAGGCATACAACGACCCCAACGCTTATCCTAATTTAACCATTCGGGTATCCGGCTATGCAGTTAATTTCCACAAGTTGTCCAAGGAACAACAAAGGGAAGTCATCAGCCGTACCTTCCATGAATCATTATGACAGGAAAGATTCACAGTTTTCAGTCCTTAGGAACCTTAGACGGCCCCGGTGTGCGGTTTGTGGTATTTCTGCACGGATGTCATCTTCATTGCGGTTATTGCCATAATATTGATGTATGTCACGGAGATTATACCGAATATTCCCCTCATGAAATCGTAGAGACAGCGTTGCGGTATCAAGAATATTTTGGGAACGAGGGCGGAATTACCCTGTCAGGTGGCGAACCCTTGCTTCAAAGTGAATTTGTTGCAGAAACCTTTCGTCTTTGCAAAAAATCAGGAATTCACACTGTTCTTGATACATCGGGAAGTATTTGGAACATCTCAACGGATGCGGTGCTTAACAACTGTGATTTGGTGCTTTTGGACTTGAAAATGACCACAGAAGAAGAGTATCAAAAGCATATCGGATGTCCCCTTTCCTCTCCCCTTTTCTTTTTGGAAAGACTGGAGGAAAGAAAAATTCCCTGTTGGATTCGTCATGTAGTAGTAGGAGGCTTAAACGATACCACTGAAAACATCAATCGGTTAACAGAACTCATTCAAGGAAAGTCATGCGTTCAAAAAATTGAATTGCTGCCTTTTCATAAAATGTGTGAAGTCAAATATAAAAATATGGGACGACCCTTCCCTTTTGCTCAATTTAATGAACCAAGCAAAGAAAAAATAAATGAATTAAATAATTTCTTATGCCAAGGGCTGTAGCAAAAAGATTTCATTTTGCTACAGCCCTTTTTCATTGTAAACCAAATACTTCTAATTTGGCTATCTAATACCATATTTTTCAATGATATAATCCATATCCTTATCCCCTCTTCCGGACAGGTTAATAAGAACGGAACCTTTTTTCATTTTTTGTGCAAGCTTCATGCCATAAGCAACAGCATGAGAACTTTCAATAGCAGGAATGATTCCTTCCAGACGGGAAAGCTTATAAAAAGCGTCAATGGTTTCATCGTCGTCAACGACATCATATTTGACTCTTCCAACCTCTTGCAAAAATGCGTGTTCCGGACCGGAGGAAGGATAATCAAGACCGCTTGCAACTGAATATACAGGCGCGGGCTCTCCGTTTTCATCCTTCAGCATAATACTGTTAAACCCGTGCATAATTCCTTCGGTTCCATATTTCAAGCTTGCGGCATGATCCCCGAGTTTAGGCCCTTTTCCAAGTGGTTCAATTCCATAAATATCCACAGGGTCATTTAAAAATCCGGAGAACAGGCCCATTGCGTTGGAGCCACCTCCCACGCAAGCAACAATGGCATCCGGAAGATGCCCTGTCATATCTACAAATTGTTCTCTAGCTTCAATTCCAACAACACTCTGGAAATCACGCACCATCATGGGGAAGGGATGAGGACCCAGAACCGACCCAATACAATAAATAGAATCCTGATATTCCTTACTGTAAGCATCAAATGCTGCATCGACTGCTTCCTTCAAGGTCTGAAGTCCATGGGTAACTTCCACAACTCTTGCTCCTAAAATTTTCATCCTTGCCACATTGGGTGCCTGTTTTTTAATATCAACCGTACCCATATAAATATCGCTTTCCAAGCCAAAATATGCCGCTGCAGTAGCCAAAGCAACACCATGCTGCCCTGCTCCCGTTTCTGCAATCACCTTTTTCTTTCCCATGTATTTGGCAAGGAGTGCTTCGCCCATACAGTGATTCAATTTATGAGCACCTGAATGATTTAAATCTTCCCGTTTTGCATAGAGCTGAACAGTACCGCCCAATGCATCAGAAAGCCGTTCTAAATGGGTCACAGGAGTGGGTCTGCCCTGAAATTCCTTTCTGATTCTCCGAAGCTCTGCAATGAATTTCCTTGATTGACAAATGGAAAAATAGGCTTCCGTAATTTCCGCCATAGCAGCCTTTAGCTTGTCATCAATATAAACACCGCCGTATTTCCCAAAATATCCCTCTGAGTCAGGATAATGTTTAAAATAAGTATCAAAATCAATTCCGTTATAATTCATTATAAATTCCTCCAAATAGTTATCACGTTTTTTGTATTTTCTTTTCTTTGCCATCGTTTTGAAAAAATAAACATCTCATTTCCTCCAAACTCTGTCATAAAATAAAAATCCTTGACAGAAGTAATGATTCTGTCAAGGACGAATTTACAAAATCCGCGTTGCCACCTTGAATTCACGAGCATTTCGTGCACTTAGCGAAGTACCAACATACTCCCGACTTTTTACGCAAGCCTTACGTCAACGCATTTAACGCTGCCCTCAACAGTCCATATTACGCAAAGAGCCTTTGTGGAACTCACACCGTAATCCACTCGCTCGGAAAGACCGACTCTGCCTTTTTTCTGTCTCGACGGTTTTATCTAAAAATCATTATATCATCCTTTTAGGATTCTGTCAAGACCTTTTATGAATTTTTATTCTTCCACAGGAGCATCAAGGACTGACCCTGCTTCATTTTCTTCAGTTTCCATTTCAGGTTCTTCCGTTACAGTAGGCTCCATCGGTTGTTCCGGTGTGGGTTCAGGTGTGGGTGAAGGAGTCCAGTATTCCACCTGTTCCGGATCAATCCCGAAATCCTCAGGATTTTGGTTGGGATCTAATATAATATAATGATCCTTTATTTGCGGAATGACTTCAATTTTCGGAATGGTCAAGGTTTCCAAAGGATTTGGTGTTTGTGCAACAACAGGTACCTCATACTCTTTTTTTGTTTTGTCCGGTGTATCCATTGCATCGGCAAACAAGCTATCCTCCAATACATCAGATGCATATTCATAGTAATACTCACAAAAACGGGTGGGATCATTCAGTGCCTCTTCATCCAATTCTAAGGAATATCCTTGGGCGGAAAAACCATTGTTCCACTGCCAGCCAGCAAATAAATTCTGACCAATATCACTTAACTGCAATTCAGAAATCGGCTCGGTATAAGGGTTAAATTTGGAATTGATTAGTCCCAATGCCGCTGTTTCATTTACTATGTAATAAGTACTTTCCAAAAAATTGGCAGTCAATCCCGGGAGCACCTCCACGGTAATATCTCCTTGGGCATCACTCTGCAACGCAATTCCTGACAGCCATAAAAGCTCCCCTGCCGTCATATCTGTTACAACTGTTTCTGCTCCCAGCTTTGCTATTTCCTTGGGCGTGGATATTTTACTGATTGCTTGCTTTGCAAAGGCTTTGGCAAAGCTTTGCTGGGCACGAATTCTTCCCAAATCGCCGTCCACATATCCGCAATACCTTACAAAATCCAAGGCATTCTCTCCATTTAAGGTTTGCTCCCCCACAGTCAAATGGATGGATAAATCCTGCAAGGAATCCTCATAATCCATTGGTTCCGAAACCGTTATGGTGACTCCTCCCATATGGTCAACCAGCTTTGTAAAACCGTCATGCTTGATCAGTACATAGCGGTCAATGGGCAATCCTGTCAGATGTTTCAGTTCTTTTTTCAGTCCCTCTATTCCGCCGACACTGTACGCCTTACTGATTTGCATATTTTTTCTCCCGTTCTCCGATAAAGTATCCTTGGGAACAGAGAACAGTCGGAGGGACTTCTTTTCTTTCTCTAAGGCTGCTAACATGATCGTGTCCAAATCCTGAAAGCGATCCATGCCGCCAATCAGAAAAATAACCGTATTTTCATTTCGCTCTTCCTCATTGATTACAATTTCATCTCCTGAGGAACCAAACAACAAATTCAGTCTGGTAACCAGTGAATTTTCCCCTTTGATGTGCTGATACGCAGTATAATAACAACACCAGAAAATAATCAGAACCAAAACAATGATTCCGGCAGTCAGCACAGTTTTTTTATGATTTCCCCACCATTCCTTCATCGCTATTTTCATGGATGCTTCCTTTCGTTAATTCAATACCAAATCACGGGATTCATAAGAGAAGAATTCACGAATCCGTTCTTTCAGATAAAAGTGCTCCGGTCGGCTTAATTCAGGGTCCTCCTCCAACACGCTTGAAGAAGCCTTTGACGCAAGCTGAATCAAGGCACTGTCTGTAAACAAATTGGCAACCTTCAGTTCCGGAACACCATGCTGACGGGTTCCGAAAAACTCTCCAATGCCGCGTAACTCCATATCCTTTTGAGCCAGTAAAAAGCCGTCGTTTGTTCGGCTCATAATTTCCATTCTTTCATGAGCAATATCCGAATTGCTCCGACAAATTAAAATGCAGTAGGACTGATGAGAGCCTCTTCCTACACGCCCCCTCAACTGGTGCAACTGAGAAAGACCGAACCGTTCTGCATTTTCTACAATCATCACCGTGGCGTTAGGAACATTCACCCCTACCTCCACCACCGTGGTGCTGATTAAAACCTGCAGTTCTCCTGAAGAAAACTGCTCCATGACCCTATCCTTTTCCTTTAATTTTCCGTGAAGAAGTCCTACCTTATATCCCGCCAATTCACGATTACGAAGCTGTTCGGCATACTCTGTCACAGCCTCAGCCTCCAACAAATCCGACGGGTCAACAAGGGGACAGATAATATATGCCTGTCTCCCCTGATCCAATTCTTTTTTCAGGAAATTATAAATCCTGTCATGCATACTCTCCCCTACACCGTAGGTTTTGATTATCTGACGGCCGGGTGGTAATTGGTCAATGACAGACAAATCCAAATCGCCGTATAATGTTAAAGCAAGGGTTCTGGGAATGGGTGTTGCGGTCATGACCAGCATATTGGTTTCTTTCCCATGACAAAGTGCCGCTCTTTGCCGAACTCCAAACCGATGCTGTTCATCTGTAATCACCAAACCAAGCTTGGGAATATGTAATTCCTCACTCAACACCGCATGAGTTCCAATGATCAATGCCGCCCCGTTTGCCGCCGCCTCCAGTGCCGCCGTTTTTTCTTTCTTTTTCATTTTTCCGGTTAAAAGAACACATTCAATCTCCGGAAAAGGCGTAAAAAACTGCTGAAAGGATGCAAAATGCTGACGGGCTAAAATTTCCGTGGGAGCCATCATAATCGTTTGAAATCCGCTTTTTGCCGCAACAAACACAGCACAAGCCGCCACAACAGTTTTTCCCGAGCCCACATCTCCCTGAACAAGCCGATTCATCACACGAGGTTGCTTTAAATCCTCCAAAATTTCTGCGACTACCCGCCGTTGGGCATCGGTGAGCTGATACGGTAAGGAATCAACAAATTCATTCACTGCATCCGTTTTTGAAAAAGGTTTCATCGTCAGGCTCTGCCGATTTCCCCGAAGCAAACGAAGACCTGTTCCCAACAAAAACAGTTCCTCAAAGGCAAACCGCCTTTTCGCAAGAGAAAGGCTGTGGGCATCTTTGGGAAAATGAATCTGCTCCAATGCAAAGTTAATTTCACAAAGCTCATATTTTTCCCGAAACTCAGCAGAAAATATATCCTCAAGTTGCCCCTCTGTCTGTTCCAGACAATGTTGAATTACACTCATACAAACCTTACGGGACAACCCTGCTACCAGATTATATTTTGGTAAAATTCTGCCGCAAAGTCTGCCTTCCTGTTCAACAGGCTCAATTTCCGTAACGGTCATTTGTTTTTCGTGCCCCGAACGGGTCATTTTTCCATAAAACAAATATTCCCGTCCCCGCTGCAGCTTTGCTGCCATATATTTTTGATTAAAAATCAAAACAGGGAGCGCCCCTGTTGCATCGGATACCGCACAACGAAACAGGGAAAAATTCCGTCTGATTCGCTGTTCTCTCGGATTCACCTCTGCACGGGCACGGATACACACGGTATCCCCCTCCCTGCACTGTGCAATCGGAATAATTTTGGATCGGTCTTCATAATCTCTCGGAAAAAAGTACAACATATCCCATACTGTTTCCACGCCAAGAGAACGAAACAGTTTCGCACGCTGTTCCCCTACGCCCTTCACATATTGGATGCTTTTTTCTGCTAAACCGGTCCCTCGTTTCATCCCGCTCATTCCTGTTTATTCTACAGAAAGAATGTAGTGATATACCGGCTGACCGCCTGCATAGCAAACCACATCACAATCCTCAAATTTTTCTTCCAATTCTTCTTTTAACTGTTCTGCTTTTTCTTTTGTTGTTTCCTGACCGTAGTAAATGGTAATGATGCCGCTGTCCTCATTCACCAAGGTTTCCAGTGCAGAAACAGAAGCTGCATTTTCATCCGACTCGGCACAAACAACGCCACTTGCCGTTACACCGATGAAATCTCCTTCCCGTACTTCCACATCACCAATGGTGGTATTTCTGACTGCATTGGTCACAGATGCGGTTTCCACCTGATTCAAAGCACCGCACATACGGTCAAAATTTTCATTTTCTGACAAGTCAGGAGCGAAGGAAGCAAGTGCCGCCACACATTGGGGTATGGTCTTGGTGGGTATAATTTTCACCTGACAGTCTGTTATCATTTCAGCTGCCTGATTGGCTGCCAGAATAATATTTTTATTATTGGGAAATACATAAACAGTTTCGCCGTTGGCAGATTTTACCGCATTGACAATATCTTCTGCACTGGGATTCATGGTCTGACCGCCTTCGATTGCAACCGTTAACCCTAAGTCCTTCAGAATAGTACAAATTCCGCTTCCTGCACAAACTCCCACAAAGGCAAAGGGCACACGTTCTTCTGCTTGTTGTGTCCGCTTTTCCGTTTGCTCCTTCATATTGTCAATTTTAATATCAGTCAGTGCACCTACCGTTAATGCAAGGCCCAACACCTTTTCGGGGTGGTCGGTATGCACATGAACCTTTGCAAACTCCGTATCGTCAATAACAAGCACACAATCTCCGATTTTTTTCAGCTCCCGTTCAATGGAGCCTGCTTTTTTTGCAGGAGATTCCTTTAAAATAATCAGCTCTGTACAATAAGTAAAAGGACTTTCAACATGCAAATCCTCACTTATTACTTTTGACGGTTCAGCCGTTTCCTGAACTTCAGACAGCTCTACAGGGCTTCCTTGCTCCAGAACATAGTAAGCCCCTTCTAAAATTTTCAAAAGTCCCAAACCGCCGGCATCAACCACGCCTGCCTGTTTTAATACAGGAAGCATTTCCGGTGTTTTCTCCAGCGCCTCTTTTGCTCCGTTAATGACGGCTTCCAGTTGTTCTTTCCCGTTTTCGAAGGTTCCTGTTGCAGCTTCCGCGCCCAGTCTTCCCACTGTCAGAATGGTACCCTCTGTGGGGTTCATTACCGCACGGTAAGCAACTGCTACCGATTCTTTAAACGCTGCTGAGAAAATCTCAGGGGTTCCTACCTCAGCCGTTCCCAATCCCTTGGCAAATCCCCGCAGAAACTGAGAAAGAATCACACCCGAGTTACCTCTTGCACCACGCAAAGCTGCCCCCGCTGCACGGTCAGCAGCCTTGTACAAAGAATCATTCGGGTTTTTCTTCATTTCCTGTGCCGCTGCCATCATGGTTTTCGCCATGTTTGTTCCGGTATCACCGTCAGGCACGGGAAATACGTTCATATCATTTACCATCTGCTTATGATTTTCCAAGTGATTTGCCGCAGAAATAATCATTGCAGAAAATAATGCTCCATCAATGTTCAACATTCATTCCTCCGATCAATCCACCCTGATTCCGTCTACGCAGACCTGTACCTCTTTCGGGATAATTCCGGTCATTTCTTCTATCATATAGGAAACTGTAGACGAAATATTTTCACCAATGGCAGCAATGTTCACCCCATGCTCCACCATAATATGCAGTTCTAAGGATACTGCGCCGTCCTTTTGAATCACACGGATTCCTTTTGACATATTTTCCTTTTTCAGTAAGTTTACAATTCCGTCCCGTGTTCCTCTCTGGGTCATACCCACCACACCGTAGCAACGGGTGGCTACACAACCGGCAATATTTGCTATTACATTATCTGTTACTTCAATCAAGCCGTACTTTGTTTCAGTTATCATACTCATAGCATCACAGCCTTTCATTCAATATTACAAAAATATTACATACTGTTATTATAACACGGTTTTCAAAAAAATTCTACCCTTTTTTATATAATTTCTATACAATTTATATTTTTCCTCTGTTTTGCCAAGTCAAAATCCCGATTCCGACAGGTAAACAGTAAAATCTGAGTATCCGTCCGAAGGGCATATTCCTCTAATGCAATCATGGTTTCCTTTGCCCGGGCATCATCATACTGCATCAAAACATCATCTAAAAACAAAGGTGCTTCCGTTTCCATCAGCTCCAGCATAGCAAGTCGGAAAGCAAGGTAGGTCTGGTCAAAAACGCCGCCGGAAAATTGCTCCAGAGAATGAGTCTGAGAATCTTCTGTCAGTTTTACTGAAAAATCTTTGGAGATTCTCACCTGACTGTACTTTCCCTGTGTCATTTGCTCCAACAGCTCTCCTGCTCTTTGGTTTAAGCTGCTGCCAAATTGCTGTTCCATTTGCAGATATGCTTGTTCCAACACTTCCAGTGTGACCTGTAAAACCTGTTCTTTTTTGTGGTATTCGTCCCGTTTTTGTTCCCATTCCAAGCGGCATGCTGTCAAGGTTTCAGGTGCCTCCTCATATAAATGCTGTTGTTTTGCCTCTAACTGCTCCGTTTCACGGGCTAACTCCAGTTGTTTTTGGTGCAATTCTTCTTTGGTAAGAGCAGGTCTTTCGGTTTCCTCTGCCTCGCAAACCTCCTCCATTGTTTTTCCTGCCAAGACATTTGTCAGTAACTCTTCATAGGTTTTTATCTGTGCCAAAGCGGATTTTCTTTCTGCCTGACGGTTCCTTCTTTGACTGCAAAGAGAAAACAGTTCCCCGGGAGACAAACAATTCAGTTGTTTTCCTTCCTCCTTGTATTTCTCGATGTTTTTAACGAGAACCTCCATTTGCTCCTGTCTCTTTTTCTGTTGTTTCATTGCCCCGTCATAAGCACTTTGTTGTTCCAGTGATTGGGAATATTTTTGTGAAAATTCCTCGGAAGAACGGCAACCGTATGCCTCCCATGGCGGTTCCGTTTTACGGATTGCAAAAAAGACGGCTCCCACCACAGAAAAAACCGAAGGAATATAGCACCAGGGTGTCACCAAAACACCGCATAATGTAAATACTACCGCCAAAATAATACTTGTTGTCAGTAATCCGAGAGGGCGTTTTTTCCCTGCCATAACCCGAGAAAATTCCTCTTGAGTGCAAAGAACAGGCTCAGGCTTGACAATTTCCGTTTCCTGTTCCTTCAACAAACGCAGAGTTTCTTCTTCCTGTTCCCATTTCCGTGCGGTGACCTCATATCTTTCGTATTCCTCATCTGTTCCTTCTGACAGTTGAAACAGGCGGTCGAGCTTTTCCTGATATTCCTGACAGAGTCGCTTTTGCTCTGATTTTTCAAAGCTTTCCCATTGTCTTTCCATCTTCCCAAGAGATTCCATTTCCTGTTCTATTTCCTGAATCCGACGGTAATTTTGGGCTCCCTGAGCAATTTTTTCCTGCATCATTTGTTCCTGCTCACGGAACTCTAACACCTTTTGTTCAGCCTGGTTTAACAGTCCCCCGTCTCCCCGTCTGTTACGAAGCTTAGAGAGCATGGTTGTTAAGGTTTTTACACAAGCTCCGTATGAAACCTGACTTTCCCCCGTTTGCTCCAGATTGGCAAGCTTTTCAGCGATTTCATCCTTGTCGTCTTTTTTTATCATAAGTTGTCCCTGGGTCACACAGGCGGTTTTTGAAAAGGTTTCCCCGCCCATAGAAAACAACTCACGCCCCAATGATTCGGGCTTGGCTCTTTCTTCGCCTGTAAGATTATTGCAAAAGGTGATTTTATCTCCTTTTTTTGTTTTTCCAAAGGTTACCTGATAGAGCCATTCTCCATCCTGTTCAAATATCATGCTGCCGTGAGGGGCAGTACCGTTCCAGGGGAAATATTTTTCCCGTCCCTTTGTTTCAAATCCATAAAGACAGGTCTTTAAAAAGGCCAGAAAACTGCTTTTTCCTGCTCCATTTTCACCGTAAATCACATTGAGTCCCGATTCAAATTCTTTTTTACAGTCAGAAAGGCCGCCAAATCCGCCAATATGTACCTGTTTTAATTTCATCATTCGGCCTCCTATTCCTGTATGGGTTTCTTGTCCAATACGGCTACTCCCAGCTCCAATGCCTTTTTCAACACTTCATCATCAGGCGTTTGTTTCAACCGTTTTAGCATTTCACGAACAAACAAGCCACGCAAGGTATATTCATCCGCCATATCCTCATAGGACAAATACGGCACACATTCCGAACGCAATTTTAAATAATAAAACCGATGTTCAATTCGTTCTTTTAATACTTCCGTCAAAAACGGAAAGTCAGGATTCATGCTTCCTGTCAGGTGAATACTCCAGCAATCCCGAGCGGGATTGGGACATGCTTCAAAAATCGCCTGTTCAATCCCCTCATAACCGTTTTGGTTTTCCAACGAGACTGTCAGGCAATGATACTGCCTGCCTTTTAACGGGACAAAAGACAGATTGTCAATTTCTCCCATAATTACACCTTTTTGTCCTGTTTCGTCAAATCCGCCGCCCAACGGTACCCCGCTGTAAGCAAAATTTTCTTCCAAGCCGGAAAAGGAATGAACATGACCCAATGCACAATAAGTAAAGGGTGCCAATTCCTCACGGGTTAAGG
>JAZURC010000115.1:0-4028 GCA_045606005.1 Clostridia bacterium | reverse complement strand
CCTTGGCAATCGAAAGCCCTAAGCCTGTACCTCCCTTTTCTCTTGAGCGGGCCTTATCCACACGATAAAACCGTTCAAACAGGCGTTCCAAATCTTCTTCAGGAATCCCGATTCCGTTATCCTTCACATGAATCTGAACTTCATCGTCCCTATAAGTGGCAACAATTCGTATGGTACCCCCCTGGGGCGTATATTTAATGGCATTTGACATAATGTTAATCAGCAACTGTTGAATTCTTCCCCGATCCCCCTCGATATCAGGAAGATTTTCGGGTGCCATATAGGTCAGAGTGTGCTGATGCTTTCTTGCCGGAACGCTTAGAGTTTCGGTCAACTCACTCAACAGTTCATCAATGGAAAATCTGGTTTTACGCCATGAAATTTTATTGTAATCCATCTGAGAAAGAGTAAGCAAATCACGAACAATGCCGTTCATACGGTCGGTTTCCCGATTGATAGTTTCCAGAAAATTAATTGCCATATCCCGATTTTCCAGATTGTCATCCAGAATCGTTTCAGAATAGGTTTTTATAGTGGTCAGGGGGGTTTTTAACTCGTGAGATACATTGGCAACAAATTCTTTTCTCAAATCATCCAGCTTTTGCCGTTCTGTCATATCCCGCCAGGTTACAACCACACCTGTATTTTTTTCATCCTCTTTTTTGATGGGCGCTAATGTTACCGCAAGATAGGAGCCTTCAAACTCCACAATCCGCTCCACGGTTCCCTGAGTTTCTAAGTATAAAAACTGCCCCAACCGCACTCCGACTCCAATAGAACGGAAAAAGCTGTCAAACACCACGGTTTCGTCCTCTGCCAAATGAAGCATTTTTCTGGCAACGGAATTACAAAGAATCATCTTTCCGTCTCGGTCAAAGGACATAACCCCATCGGTAATATTCTGAATAATGGTTTCCTTCTTATCTTCTTCCTCTGCTTTTGCCTGTTGAGTGCTGCGAATGGTCTGTGCCATATCGTCAAAAGCATTGGTCAGCTCTCCCAATTCGTCCGAAGCAAGAGCTTCTCCGCGAGAATCATATTCTCCAAGAGCAAGCTTCTGAACCCGCTTTGTCAAGCCGGTCAAAGGCTGGGTAATGGCTTTGGACATAACAAGTGCCAGCAAAACGGCAATCAGCGCCCCTGCCAGCAACGCCTGAAGCATTACCATAAAAATACTGCCGGTAATTTCATAAATTTCTTCCTTGGTATCCCGAAGATACAGTAGAAAACCGGTGTCCTCAATGGGATAGGCATAATCCATTACTCTCTGCTCCACCTTCACCGCATCCCCTGTGACTCCATCCATTGCCGCTAAAATATTTTCTGTCCGCTCCAACTGTTCCCCGTCACCGTCACCAGAACCTGCCAGGTAAGCGCCGTTTTTATCTAAAATATAATAATTGCGGTAAGAATCAATTCCAAACCGGGAGGAATAGATAGACATACATTCCATCATTTGCTCCACCGGTGAATCCGACCTTGCCGCAACCTTAAGTTGTTTTGTCACATCCTCCGTCAGGCTCTGCCGGATTTGCTTGACAAAATCCTGGTGGTAAAACTCGGAAACGCTGTTAATCATCACTGTACCGCTTACCAAAATAACAGACAGCACCAACAGCAGAAACACGCCCACCAGCTTCCATTGAATACTTTTAAACATTGACTAACCTGCTTCCATCGCCTCAGGACTTATCAAAATAGTACCCGACGCCTCGTTTCGTAATAATATAAGTAGGAGCGCTTGGCTGATCCTCAATCTTTTCTCTCAGCCGGCGCACCGTAACATCCACTGTACGAACATCACCATAATATTCATAGCCCCATACCTTTTCCAACAGATTTTCACGGGTGAAAATCCGTTCCGGTTGGGTTGCCAAAAATTTCAGCAATTCAAACTCCCGTAAGGTCAAATCAATAATCTGATCATTCTTGCGAACTTCATAACGGTCGCAGTTAATGGTCAGCTCCTTGGAACGGATGATATTTTGTTCATCGCTGTCCTCACTGCTCCCTTTGGCTTTCTGTTCACTTCTGCGTAAGTTCGCACGAATCCGCGCCATGACCTCGCGCACGGAAAAAGGTTTTGTGATATAGTCATCTGCTCCCAGCTCCAATCCTAAAACCTTGTCCACCTCTTCTTCACGGGCGGTAAGCATCAGAATAGGAGTTGACATTTTTTCACGCACCTTACGGCAAACCTCAAACCCATCCATTTTCGGCAACATCAAATCGAGCAAAATCAAATCGGGCTGTTCGGAAAGAGCTTTTGACAGACCATCCTCTCCGTCATAGGCTTCTATCGTTTGAAACCCTTCCTTTTCCAAATTGAATTTGAGAATATCTACGATTGTCTTTTCATCGTCTACAATTAAGATTTTCTTATCCATGAGGGAACCTCCCTTTTCTTTATCATTTCTATTATATCAAAAAAATTTGGTAATTACAATCCCTATTTTTAAAAAATTTCATTTTTCATGCCCGATAAAGGTTATAAAAAGGGTGCAGATATCAAATCTGCACCTTGTCAAAATGATTTAATGGTATAGAAGGGGTTTCATGGCGTCATCCCAGATAAACACCTTGATTTCCTCCGTTCCGGAAACTGTATCAAAAGGACACGGTATTTCGTTTTTATATATGTTTGGTCTGCTCCACACTTAAGGCTGTATATTCATACCGTTCCAGATAATCCAGCACTTCCTCGCTCTTATCAAAAAAGCGGTACAACTCTCTGCTGGCAGGTGCCATGAAATGCCCTTCAATGGCTTCTTCCAGCATGGTATTCATGGTATTAAAATAACCATTTACATTAAAGCAAGCAATCGCTTTTTCGTGTCTTCCCAACTGCTTTAAGGTGAGAATTTCAAAAAATTCCTCAAAGGTTCCGATTCCTCCCGGCACCATGACAAAAGCATCCGCCCGGTTCTCCATGATTTGTTTCCGTTCCCGCATGGTTTCGGTATAAATAAATTCGGTACAATCCTGATACAAAACTCCGTCCACATCAAAAAAGGAAGGAGCAACACCTGTGATTTTGCCGCCACCCTTATGAACTCCTCGTGCCGCCGCGCCCATCAGACCTTCCGCGCCGCCGCCAAACACCAGATGATGTCCCCGTTTTGCCATTTGAAACCCAAATTCTTCCACTGCCGTAATGTAAGACTGATCCAGCTTATTGCTTGATGCACCATATACACAAATATTCATCATCAAACCTCCTTCATATCAGTTTATTCTAAACTTTATTATATCATGCCTGTTTTTATTTTTCAATATTTTTTAGACAAAACGCCCATCGTTGTTACGATGAGCGTTTTGTTGTTATCCTTCTGTCTCTGCCAACATAGTTTCAATGAATATCCCATACCCACGGGTTGGGTCATTGACCAAAACATGGGTGACGGCGCCAATCAACTTGCCGTTCTGAATGATCGGGCTGCCACTCAGGAGTGATGTCAATATGGGACAACAAATTTTTCTTAAAAATCTTTCAAATTCAATTTATTTTGTTGACAAAATTACCTATATTGATGATGAAATGAGTAAATTTGTCAACAGATTTTAGCTTTGGATTATAGGACTTCCTGACTGAATAATAGGGGCGCCCCATATCTTATCCGTTAACTTTTATATTAAAATCGGACATGAAATTAATATCAAAGTTAACAAAAAAGACAGGACTTTTATCCTGCCTTAATTGGTTTAATCTTCAACAAAAATATTATTTTCGTCAAAGCATTTTGATTTGAAACATTCTAAATGACAAAAAAATTGCTGGTCTTCCTGTTCATCTTCATTCAACCAATGAGTTGTCAACAAGATTGAGGATACCTTTTCCTCTTCGCTTATCTTCTCACCGCAAAATACACATTGAAATTCATTCATATACATTACCTCCAGTTATAATTTTTGGTTAATCTATCAAGTGATTTTTTACTTATATTTTTCAGGGCAGTTATTATACCTCTATTACCCTCAACAATAACATTATACTTTCCAGGCGATACTTCCTTAATATAAACTTTAGC
>JAZURC010000114.1:0-12418 GCA_045606005.1 Clostridia bacterium | reverse complement strand
GATTGTCAAACCGCAGCACTTCATCCCATAAAGTTCCTACCTGTTCCTTACAGAATTTCTGAATTTCCTGAACAGATGGACTGTCATACACACATTCTCCCTTTAAGAAAATGGGCTTTAACAATTCCTTTGCATAAAAATTCGTTACGGTTTTCCGCTTCCAAGTATGCTCCGGATCGAAAATTTCATAAGGCTTGGTATCATCAATGGTTTCGCTAAAATCGGTCACCACATCCGCAATGGCTTTATCGTTTTCCCGTGAGAACAAACGATATACCTTTTTAAATCCGGGATTGGTAATTTTGGCAACATTTTCACTGATTTTAATTTTCGGGATATACTCTCCGTTTTCCCCTTCTACCGCTACCAACTTGTAAATTCCGCCGAATACCGGCTCGGAACGGGAGGTAATCAACCGTTCCCCAACACCGAAGGAATCAATTTTTGCTCCCTGTGCCAGTAAGGTTTCAATAATTTTTTCATCCAGAGAGTTGGATGCCACAATGGGACAATCGGAGAATCCGTTTTCATCCAGAATTTTTCTGACCTTTTTGGTAAGATAGGTAATGTCGCCGCTGTCAATCCGAACACCACCGGGACGGTAGCCTGCCGGAATCACCACTTCGTTAAACACACGCATAGCATTGGGAAGCCCTGATTTTAATACATTATACGTATCAATCAGCAAGGTACAGCTCTGAGGATACACTTCGGCATACTTACGGAATGCCTCATATTCACTGTCAAACATTTGTACCCAGCTGTGAGCCATGGTACCAAGAGCAGGAATGTTATAATATTTTTCACAGATAGCACAGGCAGTTCCAACGCATCCGCCGATATAGGCGGCTCTTGCCCCCATAATGGCACCATGAGACCCCTGGGCACGGCGGGAACCAAATTCCATGACCGCTTTTCCCTGTGCAGCTCTTACAATTCTGTTTGCTTTGGTGGCAATCAGGCTTTGATGATTGATGCTGAGCAGAACCATGGTTTCTACGAATTGCGCCTGAATCACGGGTCCTCTCACTATAATCACAGGTTCATGAGGGAAGATAGGAGTTCCTTCCTCCACCGCCCACACATCACAGGAAAACTTAAAATCAGCCAGGTATTGCAAAAATTCTTCACTGAACAATCCCTTGCTTCGCAAAAAAGCAATATCTTCTTCTGTAAACTTCAGATTTTTCAAATAGGAAATCAACGGATCCAGCCCTGCCATAACGGCAAAACCGCCCCCATCCGGAACCTTGCGGAAAAACATATCAAATACCGCAATTTTGTCCTTTAAGCCATGCTGAAAATAACCGTTCGCCATGGTTAACTCGTAAAAGTCTGTTAACATGGTTAAGTTGACATCTTCTGTCCAGTTTGTTCTCTTCATTGTCCTTCACCTCTAACTGTTTCAATATTCGGTTTCCGTTTTCTTTTCCCGAACCATCAAATCAAAAATAGCATCACGGGGATTTTTCCCATCAAACAACACTGCATACGCCTGACAGCAGATGGGCATTTCCACATTGTACTTCTTTGCCAGATCGTAGGCTGCTGCAGCGGTTTTCACCCCTTCTACCACCATGTGCACCTGTGTTAGCGTTTCTTCTAATGTATAGCCCTGACCAATCAGGATTCCGGCTCTCCGGTTACGGCTGTGCATACTGGTACAGGTCACAATCAAATCACCGATTCCCGATAACCCTGCAAAGGTATGAGGATCTGCTCCCATGGCACAACCCAGACGGGTAATTTCTGCTAAACCACGGGTCATGAGCGCTGCTTTTGTGTTATCCCCCATACCAAGTCCGTCTATAATACCGGCACAAAGAGCAATCACATTTTTCAAAGAACCCCCCAGCTCAACGCCTACCATATCCGTGTTGGTGTACACCCGAAATTCAGGGGTCATGACCAAATCCTGAATTTTCTTCGCCTGTGACATATCCTGACAGGACACCACATTGGTAGTAGGAATTCCCCTTCCTACCTCCTCTGCATGAGAAGGTCCTGACATAACCGCAACATTGGCCTCAGGAATCACATCTGTCAGAACTTGGGAAAGGCGCATCAGGCTTCCTTCTTCAAGACCTTTGGAAATATTCAAAAGAATCTGCCCATTATAATGGGGTTTCATTTTGTTTGCTGTTTCACGCATGGTATGAGAAGGAACTGCGGTAATCACAAGCTCAGCTCCGTCCATGGCTTCTTTTACATCTGTGGTAAAGGTGACCGTTTCCCCAATGGAAACACCGGGAAGGAATTGCTTATTTTCCCGACATTGCTCCATTTCCTCTGCCTGAGCCGGATCATATACCCACAAAGAAACAGTATGCCGTTTTGAAAGGAGCACTGCAATGGCTGTTCCCCAACTGCCTGCTCCGATTACACCGATTTTTGCCATATTATTCCGTCCTTTCCGGTTTCTTTTTTTCGCCTAATTTCCGTTCTGTTCCCTTTTTCAAACGAATCAGATTGCCCCGATGCATCAAAATTGCAGATAAGCCTGCAAGCACACCAAAAATAAGAAAGGGTAAATGATTTGTCCCCAAAAGAATGACGGGCAACACCATCAATCCTGCCGCAGAGCAAACCGAACCTAAGGAAACATATCTGGTAATCGCAACAATGATAATAAAAATTGCCAGCAAGCATAAAAAGATAACGGGCTCCAGCACCGCAATCACTGCTGCACTGGTAAGAACCCCTTTCCCGCCTCGGAATTTAAAGAAAATGGGGAAATTATGTCCCATAATGGCAAAAAAGCCTGCACAACAACGATAAACCTCAGAAGTTTCTAATACCTCTGCTCCCAAATTGGCACAAAGCTTTACCAAAAACCCCGACAAAAGGATCGCAAGAACACCCTTTACCGCATCACCCAACACCACCATAACGGCAGCCTTTTTTCCTAACGTACGTAAGGTATTGGTAGCACCCGCGTTTCCGCTTCCGTGCCTTCTGATGTCCGTTCCGTACATACGAGAAATTAAAATTGACGTGTTAATACTTCCCAATAAATAAGCAACCAAACATACCAAGAATAACGCAATCACTGTTATCCCTCCTGTTCACGGGTTTTCTCCCGAATCATCATCCGAATAGGGGTCCCCTCCAGACCGAACACCGAGCGAATCTGATTTTCCAGATATCGCTGATAAGAAAAATGGAACAAATCCTTGTTATTCACAAAGAATACAAACGACGGGGGCTTCACACCCACTTGGGTCGCATACAAAATCTTCAGCCGTTTGCCCTTATCACTGGGAGGCTGAACCTGTGCGGTAGCATCCCCGATAATGTCATTGAGCATTCCGGTAGAAACACGCATGGCATGCTGCTCACTCACATAGTTAATCAGTTCAAACAGCTTCGTGACACGCTGTCCCGTTTTCGCAGAAATAAACACAATGGGAGCATAGGTCATAAAGCTTAACCCCTCCATCACCTGTGTGCGGAACAGGTTCATGGTTTTCCCGTCTTTTTCCACCAAATCCCATTTGTTCACAACGATAACAATGGCTCTGCCCTTTTCATGGGCATATCCTGCAATTTTGGTATCCTGCTCGGTTACCCCTTCGGTTGCATCCAGCATCAGCAGACACACATCGCTGCGTTCGATAGCGGTTAAAGACCGTACCACGCTGTAATGCTCGATATTTTCATCTATTTTTTTCCGTTTTCTCATTCCGGCAGTATCTACAAACACATATTGCCGTCCTTCATATTCATAAGGAGAATCCACCGCATCACGGGTGGTACCGGGAATGTCACTGACAATGTGCCGCTCCTCTCCCAAAATACGGTTAATCAAAGAAGATTTTCCCGCGTTAGGTTTTCCGATAACCGCCACACGGGTGATCTCTTCGTCATACTCCTCCAAATCAACGGCTTCAAAATGAGCAGTTACCGCATCCAGCAAATCGCCCAATCCCAGACCGTGAGTAGAAGAAATGGGATACATTTCATCCAGTCCCAGATTATAAAACTCATAATACTCCATAGGCGGTTCCCCAATCTGGTCCACCTTATTACAAGCCATAATCACAGGCTTTGAGGATTTCTGAAGCATTGCCGCAATCTCTTTGTCCGTTGCCGTGACCCCTTCTTTTACGTTGGTTAAAAAGACAATCACATCCGCCGACTCGATTGCCAACTCCGCCTGACGGCGCATCTGAGAAAGAATAATATCCTTACTGTACGGCTCAATTCCGCCTGTATCAATTAAAATAAAGGAATGATTCAACCACTCCACATCCGCATAAATTCGGTCACGGGTCACACCGGGAGTATCCTCCACAATGGCAATCCGCCGTCCTGCAAGACGATTAAACAAGGTGGATTTTCCTACATTGGGCCGTCCCACCACTGCTACAATAGGTTTTCTTTGCATGGTAATTCTCCTGTTTCTTTGATTTTTTCCAAAAAGTCATAACCGCTGTCTTCCACGCAGACAATGGGAACTCCCAAACTCTCTTGCGCTTGTTCCAAAGTCTTATCATCCAAAAAAATGTCCTCATCGGCTTTTAGCATGTTACGGGAAATAAAAAGAGCATTCCCCAAAGGCTTATCCTGGAGCTGTTCTACTAAATCGCTGCCTGTAATCAATCCCGCAACGGTTATCTGCTCGCCGAAAAATGTATTTTCAATGGCATAAACGGAAGTTTTCACTCCCCGTGTTTCCAATTTCTTTCCAAATTCCATAAATAAAGAACAGGCTGCCTTTCCCGTGGCAATGGAAATTTCCGTTTCAATAGGGTCAAATTCCTGTAATCCGTCATAAAATTCTTCCCGAAAGGAACTAATCATTCCCACGCCGTTTTCAATCTGGGGAAATCCCTCATAATCAGAGGCATCAGGAAGGGGGCGTTCTGCCTTTAAATAAAACTCATCCCCCGCAAAAATCAGGCGGGTTCCGATTGTTTCAAGCATCTCCTTTTGCAACTCATCCAACTGATTTAAAAAGGCAATACAATCCTCTTTTTCATACGGTTTTAGGGGATAAAGCCCTTCCCGATAACGGGTAATTCCCACTGGAACTGCAGAAATACTTGCCACATAAGGATAGAGAGCCGCTAATTCACGAATACTTTTTACAAATTCCTCTCCGTCATTTAACCCCTTACAGCACACAATCTGGCAATTCATTGTAATTTTATTGTCTGCCAGATACTGCATTTTATCCATTAAATCCCCTGCAAACCGATTGTTGAGCAGCTTACACCGCAGTTGGGGGTCGGTTGCCTGCACCGACACATTCAAAGGGCTGATGCGTGCCTTTACTACACGGCTTAAATCCTCCATGGACATATTGGTCAGTGTCACATAATTTCCATGTAAAAAAGAAAGCCGTGAATCGTCATCCTTAAAATACAGGGTTTCCCGCATTCCGAGCGGAAGCTGGTCGATAAAGCAAAACACACATTTGTTCCGACAGCTTTTTGCCGTATCAATCAAAGGATTTTCAAACAAAATCCCCAAATCTTCAAATTTATTTTTTATTTTTTTCTTTTTCTTTTTGCCTTTTTCCGTGAGCAGCTCCAGTACCACCGATTCCTCTGAACAGAAAAAACGATATTCCAAAATATCGTAAATCGGCTCCCCGTTAATAGTTTCAATGGTCCAACCCGGTTTAATTCTGTGTTTCCAAGCCAAACTACCCTTTGCAACACCCGAAATCAATGCACTCAAAGCTCTCACCTTCATTCCTTTTTATTATATCTTAAAATCCTTTTCCCGTCAAGAAAATTATCCAAAAATCACCTGAACCAAAACCATATAAAAGGCGGTTCCTCCGCCAATGGAAACCAAAAGATTCCTCCACTTTAAATAGCTTATCACCACAAAGGCACTTGCTATCACCTCCGGCGCCCCATGAGAGCCTGAAAAAAACGAGGTATCCTTAAAGCAGTAAACCACAAGCATTCCCATAACCGCCGCAGGCAAAACCTTTCCCAGATACAGTACTCCGTGGGGAATGTCTTTCCCGGCAGGAAATAACAAAAAGGGTAAAAAACGAATCAGAATGGTTGCCAAAGATAACATCAGCACTGTGATAAACACTTGTATTCCCGTCATCGCTTCTTCCCTCCAAGCCAGGGCTTTAATCCAATCAAACCCAACAAAATTCCTATCATTGCACCCACTAAAAAATAATCTCGGGGCAACACAATCAAACAAACAAAAGTCAATAAAATCCCGATTACGCCCGGAATTCTGTTTGCCCTTACCATAAGCTGATCCACAAAAATCACCAAAAAAAGTGCCGTCATGGCAAACTCAATTCCCTGAGAGGAAAAGGGCAATATCTGCCCCAATAAGTTTCCCAAAAGAGAACCCGCAATCCAATAGCAATGGTCTAACAGCACAATAAAAAAAGAGTACCATTCCTGATTCACGCCCTCGGGAGCTTTGGCAGAACAAAGAAGGGCATAGGTTTCATCCGTCAGCCCAAATATCATATATCCCTTTTTCGGATTTTTAATATGTCGAAATGGCTCCAGCATGGAGATTCCGTAAAAGGCATACCGTGCATTGATTAACAATCCCATAAAAAAGGCGGTTACCGGCTGAAATGCCGCCACCACAAGCTCTGTTGCAAAAAACTGCAACGAACCGGAAAAAATGGTCACACTCATGAGTAAAGTCCAACCCCAGCCAAAGCCTTTTTCCCTCAATAACACACCAAAGGCAAGCCCTAAAAACAAATATCCCATCAAAACAGGCATGGTTTTCGGAAATGCCGCCCGTAGCGCTTTCTTCTTCATTTGCATCACTCCCCGGTCAGAATACGAAAAACGGCACAAAGGCAAACTCGCCCCTGTGCCGCATAAGCTACGCATTACGCTTCTTTTTTCGCTACAACCTGCTTTCCTTTGTAGAAGCCGCAAGAGCCGCATACTCTATGGGGCATCATGAACTCCTGACACTGGGGACATTTTACCATCCCGGGGATTGCAAGCTTCCAGTTTGCGCGTCTCTTATCTCTTCTGGATTTAGATGTTTTACCCTTAGGTACTGCCATTTTCTACACCTCCTTAAACAGACAAAATGAGGGTTTCCTCGTATCTTTAGTCTTTTAATAACTGTTTTAGCACGGACAGTCTGGGATCAATCTCTTCCTCGCATCCGCAAGGTCCTTCATTTAAATCATGTCCGCATTTGGCACAAAGGCCTTTACAATCTTCCCGACATAAATATCGGAAATCCATCCCAAGCAAAATTCCATGACGGACAATCGCCGTCACATCAATCAATCCGTCGGTCAGAAAATCCTCCCAATCCTCCGGCTCACGAAACACTTCATGAATGGAGCAAGGAAAAGAACGGGAAAATTCCTTTAAACACCGGGCACATTGCAAGTTCAGTACAAACTCGCATTCTGCCGAAAACTGAATCACATCACTACCCAGATTGACAAAGGTACCGTTCACCGAAACCGCTTCCTTCAAAGCCACACCCTCTCCGTCAATATCCAACTCCTCCGGAGCAAAGGATGCCTCCTCCAGTTTTACGGTTGCGCCCTCGTGTTTTAACAACTGTAATAATTCAATTTTCATCCTGTCTCACCTCGGCACAGTGTATATAGTATACTAGAAATTTTCTTTCTTGTCAAGCGGTTTTTGAAATTTTGTGCAATTTTGCTTATTTTGTCAGTTCTAAAGTGTCCATTGCAATCATCATTTCTTCATCTGTGGGGATGACCAGTGTGCGAACCGTTGCTCCTTCAGCAGAAACATCCAATGCCACACCCCGCTTGCTGTTCTTTTCAGGGTCAATCTTAATGCCCATAAATTCCAGCCCCTTGGTGATTTCCAAACGGCCTTCACAGTTGTTTTCCCCGATTCCTGCGGTAAATACCACTGCATCAACACCGCCCATAGCTGCAGCATACGCACCGATATATTTCTTTACGCTGTAATAGAACATATCCACCGCAAGTTTCGCTCTTCCGTTTCCTTCATTGATCGCTGCTTCCAAATCACGGAAGTCGCTGCTGACACCCGAAATCCCCTGCAGACCTGATTTTTTATTCAACAGTGCATCAATATCATCTGCATTCATATTTTCCTGATTCATCAGGAAGGTCAGGATTGCAGGATCCAGAGAACCGCTGCGGGTTCCCATGACAACACCCTCCAAGGGAGTAAAGCCCATGCTGGTGTCAACGGATTTTCCGCCGTCTACTGCGGAAATGGAAGAACCGTTCCCCAAATGACAGGTGATAATTTTCAAATCTTTTGCAGGCTTTCCTAACAGTTCAGCCGCCTTTGCAGAAACATAGCGGTGAGAAGTACCGTGGAAACCGTATCTTCTGATTTTATGCTTTTCGTACAACTCATAAGGCAGAGCATACATATAAGCTTCTTTGGGCATGGTCTGATGAAACGCAGTATCAAATACCGCAACCTGAGGTACTCCCGGCATTCCCTGTTCGCAAGCCGCAATCCCGATTAAGTTTGCAGGATTGTGCAAGGGAGCCAAAGGTGTGCACTGTTCCAATGCCTTTTTCACCTCGTCCGTAATCAGAACAGAACCGCTGAACAATTCCCCGCCGTGTACCACACGGTGGCCTACTGCAGAAATTTCGTCCATGGAAGAAATCACGCCGTATTCTTCGTTCATCAGGGCTGCAATCACCAATTTAATTGCATCGGAATGGTCCTTCATGGGAGATTCGGTAATCACTTCTTCTCCCTTTGCTGGCTTAAATTTAATTCTGGAACCTTCTAGCCCGATTTTTTCGCACAGACCCTTTGCCATAACCACCTGATCTTCCATAGAAATCAGCTGATACTTCAAAGAAGAACTGCCTGCATTAATAACCAAAATTTTCATAACTATCTCCTCCTACACTCATTATTTCTGATTTTGTGCCTGAACACAAGTGATGGCAACAACCCCTACGATATCGTCGGCTGAGCAGCCTCTGGACAAATCGTTAATGGGCATTGCAATACCCTGTGTGATAGGTCCGTACGCTTCTGCCTTTGCCAGACGCTGAACTAGTTTATAACCAATATTTCCTGCATCCAAATCAGGGAATACCAATACATTTGCATGGCCTGCAACGCTTGAATTGGGTGCTTTTGATTCCCCGATTTCAGGCACGATTGCAGCATCTAACTGCAATTCCCCGTCTAACTTAACATCAGGATACTGTTCTTTTGCAAGCTTGGTTGCTTCCACAACTTTATCTACATCTGCATGCTTTGCACTGCCCATAGAAGAATGAGACAGCATTGCAACATATGCTTCCCTTTCGGTCAGCAACTCAAAGGATTCTGCAGAGCATCCTGCGATTGCCGCCAATTTGGCAGGGTCGGGATTTTGTTCCAAACCGCTGTCTGCAAAAATAAAGGTTCCGTCTGCACCGTATTCGCAATCCGGCACCACCATAACAAAGAACGCAGAAACTAGAGCCACACCGGGTTTGGTTTTAATAATCTGAAGGCTGGGTCTTAAGGTGTTGGCAGTAGAATGGCAGGCACCGGAAACCACTCCGTCTGCATCTCCTGCTTTTACCATGAGACAAGCATAGTACATATAATCGCCCAAAGCCTGTTTTTTTGCATCCTCGTATGTAAGTCCCTTTGACTTTCTCAGCTCTACAAACAGATTCAGATATTCTTCTGTTTTTTCATAGGTATGAGGATTGATAATGGTAGCCTTGGAAATATCCAGACCCTTGGAATTTTCTTCAATTTCTTCGGGTGTACCGATAATCACAATATTAGCAATATCCTGCTGTAAGATTTTTTCGGCTGCTTCAAAGGTTCTTCTGTCCATAGACTCAGGCAAAACAACGGTTTTCTTATCAGCCTTTGCCCGCTCAATGATTCTGTCTAAAAATTGACTCATGATAATTCTCACCTTTCCTTTTTATCAAAACCACTCATCCAAACTATTTTCGGATGAGTGAAATGTATTATTTATTCTATTATATAAGAAAACGCCCCAAATTACAAGGGTTTTTTAAAAAAATTTTCTTTTTTTCAGATTTTTTCCTGTTTTCCTATGAAAAGCAGATAAAAACTTCTGTTTACTCTTCCGTATCATATCTTCGTTCAATTCCACATAAATACAATCCGTACAGCTTCCCATAATATCCAAGTGTATTTCATCTAATATACACCTTCCGTCTGACTGATATACGCAAAAATGATTTTCTCAGTTCATGCCACCACCTCTTATTTTATTGTATCATATATATTAAGTATTTACAATAGATTTTTCTAATATGTTTTATTTTTAAAATAAATGATAAAATTTAATTGAGGTGATCAGATTGAAATTTGAAATAAAAAAACCACAGAAAAAGACCCAAGTATTTATAAAACTCTGTACATCAAAGAAAAATTGTCAAAACAAATTGAAAAAATTGCAGTTGAAAACAACACCAGTTGGAATAATGTTGTGATTTCTATGATCGAAAGTTGTCTGGAGGAATGATCATTTTGGAAACAAACTTTCCTGATAAATATATTAAAATGGGGTTAAAAATTCAATATTACAGAAAACTAAAAGGCTATACTCAAGAACAATTTGCAGAAAAAATTAACAAAAGCTGGTCTTTTGTTGCACAAGTAGAATCTCCTTCTGCCATACGCGGAATTTCTCTGGAAACCCTATTCACCATAGCTGAAGCTTTGGAGATTCCGCCCCATCTGATTTTGAAAGAGGATTGATTGGTATGGACAAACCGAACCGCAGGGTTATCCGAAGGCGTACGAGGGTACGGCGAGAGGTGAGGCTTGTTCATAGCAAAAAGGCATAAAAAAACTATCGCATGCAAACGATAGTTTTTTTCTTTATCATTTTGTTTTTGTCTATTGCTTCCTTGGTGCAATCCAAACAATTTTTACATCCCGCTTAATATCTTGGTTCGCAAGTAAGGTTAATTCCCAGTCTGCGGAATACCTTTTCATCCACGGGGGACAAAATCACCGAGGAGTGAACCTCGCATCCCCGCAGCTTACTTAATTGTTGCATCGCCAGCTCCGCGTTTTCATCAGAAGATGCACAAATAGAAAGGGCAATCAATGCTTCGTCCGTGTGAAGCCGAGGATTTCTGTTTCTCAAATGGTCGGTTTTTAAATGCTGAATGGGCTCAATAACAGTAGGAGAAATCATATGTATCTCGTCCTCGATTCCTGCCAGTGCTTTTAAAGCATTGAAAAGCAGTGCCGAGGAAGCTCCCAGTAATTCCGTGGTTTTTCCCGTGACAATAGTGCCGTCAGGAAGCTCCATAGCCGCAGCCGGCGCACCTGTAATGGTGGCTTTTTGCAAAGCAGGTCCGATTACTTTTCGGTCGCTCGCCGTAATTCCCGCTTTTTTCATCAGCAATTCCAGCTTATATACCACATCATCTTCAATCAAACCTTTCCGCTGATCGCAAAGGGCAGTATAATACCGTCTTACAATTTCCTGCTTGGAGGCATTGTTTGTGATCTCATCATCAATAATACAATTCCCTGCCATATTCACCCCCATATCGGTGGGCGATTTATAAGGACAAGTCCCTAAAATCTTTTCAAGCATGGCTTTTACAACAGGAAAAATCTCAACATCTCGGTTGTAATTAACCGTGGTTTCTCCATACGCCTCCAGATGGAAGGGGTCAATCATATTCACATCATTCAAATCTGCCGTTGCCGCCTCGTAAGCAAGGTTCACAGGATGAGTTAGAGGAAGATTCCAAATGGGGAAAGTTTCAAATTTTGCATATCCCGCCTGAACGCCCCGTTTATGCTCATGATAAAGCTGGGAAAGGCAGGTTGCCATTTTTCCGCTGCCGGGACCCGGAGCGGTAATCACCACCAATTCCTTTGAGGTTTCAATATATTCATTCTTTCCGTAACCTTCATCGCTTACAATTTTGGCAATATCAGAAGGGTAGCCTTCAATGGTATAATGGCGGTACACCCGAACACCTAACGCTTCTAATCGCTTTTGAAATGCAACAGCGGTTGCTTGTCCGTCAAAACGGGTCATCACCACACTGCCTACATAAAGCCCGATAGAACGGAAGCAGTCAATCAAACGAATCACATCAAGGTCATAGGTAATTCCCAAATCACTGCGAAGCTTGTTTTTCTCAATATCAGCGGCATTGATTGTGATAACGATTTCCACCCGTTCCTTTAACTGAAGCAGCATTTTCAGCTTGCTGTCAGGCTCAAAACCGGGCAAAACACGGGAAGCATGATAATCATCAAAGAGCTTACCCCCAAATTCCAGATACAGCTTGCCCCCAAATTGAGATATACGGTCCCGGATATACTGGGACTGCATCAACAGATATTTTTCATTATCAAATCCGACTGCTGCCATGTTTTCACCCCTCTTAAAATTTCCACTCTTTTTATTATATACCAAAATATGCAGAAATGCAAGAGCTGAAATAAAAATTTAAAAAAACGGG
>JAZURC010000113.1:0-2748 GCA_045606005.1 Clostridia bacterium | reverse complement strand
AATGGATACTACTATCTTAAATCCGCTTGTGTTAGACCGAGTTTGTCAGCGGTCTGAGGGACTTTACAGTCCCTTTTTCTTTATATGTTTTTATAATGTACGAACCAAATCCTCCATGCTATACAATCCCGGTTTTTGATTTACCAGAAAGAGTGCCGCACGGATTGAACCGGTTGCAAACACTTCCTTGGATGCGGCTGAATGCTTTAATTCAACCACCTCATCCTTGCCTGCAAAGACAACGGTATGGTCTCCCACAATGGTACCTCCCCGAACTGCATGGATTCCAATTTCAGAAGTGCCTCGTTTTTGCCGTCTTGCATGGCGGTCATAGGTATAGTCGTAATGCTTTTGTTCACTTAACGCATCTGCAATAGCAAGTGCGGTACCGCTGGGGGCATCAATTTTTTGATTATGGTGCCGTTCGATAATTTCAATATCAAAATTCCCCAACACACCCTGTGCTTTTTTTGCTAAGTCAATCAGCAGGTTGATTCCCAAGGACATATTGGCGGAGAAGAATACAGGTATGGTTTCTGCCGCTTTTTTTATTTCCTGCTTTTGCTCGTTTGTCAATCCCGTTGTTGCAATCACAACAGGAATGTTTTTCTGTTTGGCAAATTCCAGCACTCCCGTCAAAGCGGAAGGGTGGGAAAAATCAATCAGCACATCCGCCTGTTCTTTGAATTGATCAAAGCTTTGATAAACAGGAAAGGAAAAATCCTCTGTAGCTCTTGGGTCAAATCCGCAGACCACCTGACAGTCCTCCCGAAGATTTACTTCCCGTGCAATGGTGCGGCCCATATGACCGCAAGCACCGTTTAAAATCAGATTTATCATCTGTGTATTCCGCCTTTTCGTTTATTTCAGTCCTGCATTCTGCAAAGATTTTTCAAGCAACGCAACATGCTCCGGAGTCATATCACACAGGGGCAATTTTAAAGGACCAACCTCAAAGCCCAAAAGATTCATTGCGGTTTTTACCGGAATGGGATTCACTTCGCAGAATAAAGTGTTCATCAAATCCAGATATTTGAGCTGTAATGCAGCAGCTTCTTTTACTTTTCCGTCCAGATAAAGCTGACACATATTGTGAACTTCATCCGGAATGATGTTTGCTGCAACGGAGATGACACCGACTCCGCCGATGGACAATAAGGGAACCACAATATCGTCATTTCCCGAATAAATATCAATTCTGTCACCGCAAAGCTGCATCATTTTTGCTGCTATGCCTAAATCACCGCTTGCTTCCTTGATTCCTACAATGTTGGGTACATCAGCAAGCACATTTAAGGTATCAGGTGCAATGTTGACTCCTGTTCTGGAGGGAACATTGTATAAAATAATCGGCAGTTTTACGCTGTTTGCAATCGCAGTATAATGCTGAATCAAGCCCTGTTGAGTTGCCTTATTATAATAAGGTGTTACCAACAACAAGCCGTCTACACCAACGGATTCTGCATATTGGCTGAGCTGGATGGCGTAAGCGGTATCGTTACTGCCTGTGCCTGCAATCACGGGGATTCTGCCCTTTGTTTGTTCTACAGAGAATTTTAACACCTGCTCATGCTCTTCGTTGGAAAGAGTGGCAGCCTCTCCCGTAGTACCGCAAATAATCAGTGCATCGGTATGATGCTCAATGTGATATTCAATTAGTTCTGCCAGCTTTTCATAGTTGACGGAGTTATCTTCTGAAAAAGGGGTAACCAGTGCGACACCGGAACCGGTAAAAATTGTCTGTTTCATGATAGCCTCCTTATTGTTCTTGATTTTTATATTCCATCAGACGCTCTGCAATCTGAACTGCATTGGCAGCGGCGCCCTTTCTGATGTTGTCAGCCACAACCCACAGATTTACACCGGATTCAATACTTTCGTCACGGCGGATTCTGCCTACATAGGTTTCATTGGTGCCTGCAGCGGTAATGGGCATGGGATAAATCTGATTTTCCAGATCGTCCTGTACCACAATGCCGGGGGCATTTTCCAATACTGCCTTCAGTTCCTTTAAGTCAAATTGTTTTTCAAATTCCAAATTGATAGATTCACTGTGTCCGTTAAAAACAGGAACACGAACGGTGGTTGCGGTAACACGGATGGAATCATCATGGAGAATCTTCTGTGTTTCCTTAATCATTTTAATTTCTTCTTTTGTATAACCGTTTTCGGTGAATACATCAATGTGAGGCAGACAGTTTCCTGCAATGGGATAAGGGAACTTTTTAGGTGCTTCGCCCTTTAAACCATTTTCAAGGTCTGTGTATCCTGCCATGCCGGCACCGGATACTGCCTGGTAAGTAGAATAAACCACGCGTTTGATTTTATATTTATCGTGCAAAGGTTTTAATGCAACCATTGCCTGAATGGTGGAGCAGTTAGGGTTTGCAATAATGCCTTTGTTCCAAAGAATATCCTCTGGATTTACTTCGGGAACCACCAAGGGTACTTCGGGGTCCATTCTCCATGCGCTGGAGTTGTCGATCACAACAACGCCGTGCTTTGCTGCAATGGGAGCATATTTTTCACTGGTGGAACCACCTGCGGAAAAGAGAGCAATATCAATATCCTCATTGTCAAAGGAATGTTCATTCAACTCCTGTACCACATATTCCTTTCCCATAAATTCAATTTTTGTTCCTGCCGAGCGGGCAGATGCGAACATGGTGTACTTGGGAACGGGCAGATTGCTTTCCTGAAGTCGGATCGTAGCCATGTCGTTCTGTGGGCCAAGGAGTTGGGGAAGTG
>JAZURC010000112.1:0-6149 GCA_045606005.1 Clostridia bacterium | reverse complement strand
CTGTCCATGCCTTATTATAGAGTTCTAAAGAATTTTTGTCAAGACTCTTGAAAATTTCCCAACTTTCCGGTTTTTCATCACCGGGATACATAAATGCAGGATTTTGATTTTCTGCCTCAATTTGTTTCATTGCTTCGGACTGTACACTGTAATATTCAATATAATCAGCATTTTTCTTTGCAATATCAGTACGGCACATAAAATCAATAAATAACTCTGCTTCTTTTTTGTGTTTGCTGTTGGCAGGGATTACCATTGCATCAAAGAATAAGTTACTGCCTTCCGTTGGAACGGCGTAAGCCAAATCGGGATTCTGATTTATGGCATACAAAGCATCTCCCGCATACACAAGTGCAACAGCAGCTTCCTCTGCAACCATTTTATCTTTAATATCATCAAAACCGTATGCAAGAATCTTTTTCTTATGAGCGATTAATTTTTCTTTTGCCTCATTAATTTCATTCGGATTGGTGGTGTTTAAAGAATAGCCCAACGATTTTAAGGAGGCACCGATTGCGTCACGAACAGAATCCATCATCAGAATCTGTCCTTCGTACTTTTCACCGAATAAAACATCCCATGTAATTTTTGTTTCATCGACAATTTTGGTATTATACAAAATCCCCAGAGTTCCCCACATATACGGAACGGAATATTCGTTGTCAGGGTCGTAATCAAGATTTTTAAATTTACTGTCAATATACTGATAATTGGGAATGTTATTAAAATCAATCTTTGCCAATAAGTCCTCCTGAATCATTTTTTCAATCATGTAATCAGAAGGGAAGAGGAGATCGTATTCCGCATTGCTTTTCGTAATTTTGTTATACATATCTTCATTTGTCACAAAACGTTCATAATTGATTTTAATATGAGGGTATTCATTTTCAAACTCATCTAAAACCGATTCGTCAATATAATCTTCCCAATTATAAATATTTAAGGTTGTTCTGTCATCTCCGCAACCGATTAACACTACGGATAACATCAAAATGAATACAGTGAATAATGCAATTTTTTTCATTTCATTTGCTCCTTTGTTCTGTTGGATTTTTACTTTTGACCTGACGAAGATTGGTGATGAATAACAAGATTAAAACCACCAAAAACATGAGAGCCGACAGGGCATTGATTTCCGGTTTAATCCCCCGTTTTGTCATGGTATAGATTAAAATAGATAAATTTTGCACCCCTTGACCGGTAGTGAAAAAACTGATCATAAAATCGTCAATGGAAAGGGTCATGGAAATTAACATTCCTGTAATGACTCCCGGCATAATTTCAGGCAACACAATTTTTCTGTATGCCGTTGCGTAACTTGCTCCCAAATCCAGTGCCGCCTCAAAGGTATGTCGGTTTAAATGATAAAGCTTTGGCAGCACGGATAAAATAACATAAGGAACACAAAAGGTGACGTGCGCCATCAAAAGTGTTGAAAAACCTAATTGAATGCTCAAAAAGGAAAACAAAAGCATTAAAGAAACTCCGGTAACAATATCTGAATTTACCATAGGAAGATATGTTGCACTTGTAAATACTTTTCTTGTAACCGGCTTTGAATGATGCAAAGCAATGGCAGCCAAAGTTCCTATGACCGTTGCAATGAAAGAGGCTAACACGGCAACCAGCATGGTTGTCCCGAGTGCTGATAAAATACTTTCGTTTTGCAACAGACTTTTATACCATTTCAAAGAGAAACCGCTCCACATTCCACGGGATTTTCCTTCGTTAAAGGAGAATGCAATCAATGTAATAATCGGAGCATACATAAATAATAACACCAAATAAAAATACCATTTGGAAAAAATTTTCTTTACCATACGGCAGGCCCTCCTTCTTCGTCAGAGGTTCGGTTGACATACCACATACAGATTACAATAATAATCATTACCGCAATGGAAATGGCAGAACCAAAATTCCAATTACTCAGAACCCCGAATTGCTGCTCGATAATATCGCCAATCATAGGGACTTTGCCGCCGCCCAAAAGCTTGGACACAACAAAGGTTGTAACACCGGGGACAAATACCATTGTGATACCTGATACAATTCCGGGAACACTTAAAGGTAAGATAATTTTAATAAACCGTACAAAAGAATTTGCCCCTAAATCAGCAGCCGCTTCCAGCATGTTTTTGGGAATTTTTGCAATAGAAGTATAAATTGGAAAAATCATATAGGGGAGCAGGTTATAAACCATTCCCAGGACAACCGCACTTTGGCGGTACAAAAACTGCACCTTTTCAAATCCAAAATGAACCAACAGCTGATTGATTAACCCGCTGTTTTCAAGCAAAGTAAGCCATGCGTAGGTCCGAAGCAGAAAATTCATCCACATAGGCGCAATAAACAAAACAAGCAACACAGTCTTTTTCTTAAAAGTATTTCCTGCAAGAATCATTGCCACAGGATATCCGACCAGCAAACAAATGACTGTAGCCAAAAGGGCAAGCCATAACGAACGAAGCATAACAACCAAATAGACAGGGTCGGCAAGCTGTTTGAAATTTTCAAATGTAACATTGCCATCAGAGCTTGTAAATCCGTAGTAGAGAATCAGGATAACCGGTACAATAATAAACAAACAAAGCCAGATGACAAACGGAATATATAAAATAAATTTACCTTTTTTCAATCTTATCTCATCCTTGTAACCAATTAAAAATTAGGTGGTGTAGTAATCCATAAAAGCCTTGCGGGTGTTTTTCCTTTATTGACAATACAGTGGGGAATATCTGCAGGAAAATAAAAACACTCACCCTTTTTCACTTTATAGGTAGCATTCCCCAAACAAAGTACAATATTTCCATTTAATACGTATCCAAATTCTTCGCCGGAATGAGGATCATCCCATTCGGTTTCAGAACCGCCGTCCAGATTTAAAATAATCGGTTCCATATCATTTTTTTGCGAATCGGAAACCAACCAATGAATCTGATAACCATTTTCAGAAAATTCTTTTACAAAAATGTCATCTTCCGTATAAACCACTTTCGGAGCAAGGTCTTCATTAAAGAAATCCTTAAAGTTTGTCCCTAAACTGGAAAGAATGTCCTCCAAGGTGGAAAGAGAAGGGGAGGTCTGATCGGATTCCAGCAGAGAGATAAAACCTTTTGATAATTCACATCGGTTCGCAAGCTCCGCCTGTGTCAAATTGTTTTTCAAACGAAGATTTTTTAATTTTTTTCCTATCTTAATCATAAAAATCCTTCTTTCAAGACTGATTGGTTATCATTAACAAGACTCAAAAGTTTTCTATTACTAAACATTAAATATTAAATCATATTTTTATATAAATGTCAAGTGTTTTTGTTAAAAAAAGCCTGTTTTCAACAAAGTTTGTAACTATTACTGATTTTTTAATTGATAATACATAAAAATCGGTATTTTTATCAAACTAAATCAGAAAGGAGTGGATAAAAATGTTTAAACATGAAAAACAACTGTTTCGTCCTGTTGAAATCGAAAAAGCAAATCCTCAATATGCGGCACTTCTGCAGGAACAATTAGGCGGAGGAAATGGCGAACTGAAAGCGGCTATGCAGTATATGTCTCAAAGTTTCAGAATTAAGGACCCTGAAATTAAAGATTTGTTTTTGGATATTGCAGCAGAGGAATTGAGCCATTTAGAAATGATTTCACAGACCATAAATTTGTTAAACGGTCATAAGGTTGATGCTGCTTCGGTTCCGGCAGGCGAAATACAAACCCATGTGTTATTCGGCTTGAATCCAGGACTTGTAAACGCATCCGGATATTCATGGACGGGTGATTATGTTACGGTAACAGGAGATTTATGCGCGGATTTGTTATCTAACATTGCATCCGAGCAAAGAGCAAAGGTTGTTTATGAATATCTATACAGACAGATCAATGATAAAAAAGTTCGTGAAACCATCGATTTTCTTTTAAATCGGGAAGAAGCACACAACGCCATGTTCCGTAAAGCATTTAATAAAGTGCAAAATACAGGTTCCAACGAAGATTTTGGGACAACAAAAGCTGCAAAAATGTATTTCAATATGTCTGAACCTTCCCCTGAAACAGACTTAAATCATGTAGCGGGAACAGCACCCTCGTTCCAATAAAAAAGCCCTTCCGAAAACAAAATCGGAAGGGTATTTTAATTTCTGAACAATAAATCCATCATACAATTTTCATAGAGTAGGGGAGTTGAGCGGGTGGTTCTGTCGAATATTTTACATTCTTCCGGTGACATTTTAAATAAGAATTGAAAAATTTTCCTCATGGAGGTTCCGGTGGAGAATCCGTTTGCAACAGCAAGCTTAGGTAGCGACTGATTGGAATGAAACAAAGCTTCTCTGGCACTGCTTGCTCTTGCAATATCAAGCACCTCTTTAACGGTTCTTCCTGTTATTTCCTGAAAAAGTCGGCTTAAATAATTTGGCGTTACCAAGCATCGGTCAGCAATCGTCTGAATGGTCATTTTTTCTTTATGATGTTTATCAATATAGTCCAATGCATTTAAAACATAGGAAAAAGAATAATTTCCAAAACTCAGCATTTTCCACGATGTGCGGTTTAGTTTTTTTAAAATAAATTTTATCGAATCCACATCGTTGATTCCGCATTTTAGTTTCTCGCGGATAGACGAAAATAAAAAGCTCATTTCAAACGAATCTTCAAATGAAATTTTGATATAGTCTGGAAGAATAAAATTGTCTTTTCGCAATAGCCGAAAAGAGGAATTGGAATAAAATTCTTTACAAAAATTCTGTTCTGTTTGGATACAGAGTGCAAATGTTAAAGCTGAAGATTGATTTTCTGATATTTCCGTTTTCCGTCCCGGAAAATGCAAGTAAATTTCATAATGAACCGGTGTTGTTTGAAATGTACAAAAATGAATTTCAAGCATTTCCGAATCAACCGGAAAGATTCTGGTTTCCGGTGTTTTTGTTATAACGGGAGTTAACTTTATGGATTTAATTCGTTCCAAATTTACATAATAAAACAATGATAGACTTCCTTTATGATTCATCTCTTTTGAAATTTGCAAGGGGATTTTGATTGGTTGCTTCCTTTAGTTGCGGATTGTCAACATGAGTATAGATTTCGGTTGTTGATAATTGAGAGTGACCTAAAATTTCCTGAAGCAGCCGTAAATCCACATGTCCATGCTGATACATTAAGGTGGCGGCAGTGTGCCGTAACTTATGCACCGAATATTTGTTCGCATCCAAACCGGCTTTTCCCAAATATTTTTTTACCAAATATTGTACAGTTTTATCACTGATTCTTTGTAACCGTTTGCTTAAAAATAGGGCATTTCGGTCTTTGACTTGATCACGGGGCCGTACCTTTAAATATGCCGAGATGGCACTTTGACATTCTTTTGACAAATAAACCATTCGTTCTTTATTTCCTTTTCCTGTTATTATAATGGTATCGTCCTGAATGTCTGTTAGATTGATATTAACAAGCTCCGATAAACGCATCCCGCAAGTTAAAAACAATAATAAAATGGCATAATCACGTTCTTTAAAATCGCCGTCTACAGCATTTAAAAGTTGTTTGCTCTGATCTAAATTTAAGTATTTTGGCAATGCTTTTTTTAATTTTGGTGAATCTAAATTCTGAGCAGGATTTTTAGAGAGTATTTTTTGATTTCCGCAAAGATATTTAAAAAAACCTCTGATACAAGAAATTTTTCTCGCACGGGTATTGGCATTGTTGTTTTTTTCTGAATCTAAATAATACAAATACTCATATAAATCCGTCGTGGTAATTTGAGAAATAAAATTCAAATCCAATTCCTGTGGAGAAACGGAAACTTTTTTAAATGAAATTAAAAAAGAAAATAAGTCCTTTAAATTCAAATAATATTCCTGTGCAGTTTTTGGAGAATTCCCTTTAATCGTCCTGATATAATGCAGATAATCCCGAGCCAATGGCGGTATCTCATGAAAATCTGTCATAAAACCCTCCCCTTAATTATACAAAATTTTTATTTTGTATAATTAGAACAAAAATTTTTCCTATCCTTATTATATCGTATTCTTGTTATCCTCTCTTCTCAAAAAAGTTAAAATTTAATTACAATTTTCTTTTCTTGCATAATCAATCAGTTTTTGATATAATAAAACCAAAGGAGTTGTGGTGAATGCAAATATTGATTGACGCTGATGCAT
>JAZURC010000111.1:0-4495 GCA_045606005.1 Clostridia bacterium | reverse complement strand
GTACCACTTCTAACTATTTGTTTTGATATAATTGTTTCCTTTTTATCCTTAACAAGATATCTTTGCAACTTAATTATCCTTGCTGCAAAATCTATTGATTTTGCAATTAAAATATTTTCTTTCACTTTCATCACCAATTATATTGTATCATCATTTTTAAAGAATTTCAATTATTAATTATTCATCAGCCGAAGGCGATTTCATCATTCGTTATTCATTAAAAAATCCTGTCGCATTTAATGAATGATGAATATTGAATAATGAAAAACGAATAATACCAAACAAAAAATCCTATCTCTCGACAGGATTTTTGTTTGGCACCCCCGACCGGAGTCGAACCGATGACTAATCCTTAGGAGGGATTTGTTATATCCACTTAACTACGGGGGCTTATATGAATTTATAAAAGTTATGCTTTGTAAGCTATTCCCTTAGGAGAGGTTCGTTATATCCACTTAGCTAAGAGGGCAACTTTTTATTTCTCATTAGATTGCTAATTCCTTTTCCAACTGCTGTGCCAACTCATCAGAAGGCATAATTCCCGTCCACAATTCAAAGGCAAAAAAGGCTTGATATAGCAACATTCCAAGACCATTTGCTACAACACATCCCTTTTCCTCTGCCGCCTGTAATAGCTTAGTTTTGGCGGGATTATAAATAATATCCACAATGGTGGTTCTGCTTTTCAGCTTCTTGGTATTAGTTAAAGGATTTGCCTCCAAATTGGGGTGCATCCCAAGAGATGTGGTATTAATTAATAAATCACATTGTTCCAGATAAAAACCGGCATTTTCCAACGTATCTGCCCCTGCCTTACAACCGGCAATACATTTAACCCGTTCTGCAACATCCTGAGCACGATCCTGAGAGCGGTTTAAAATGATGACCTCACTTGCACCTTCTGTCCCAAGTTTTTGCGCTAAAGTACCACCTGCACCTCCTGCGCCCAAAACAATAACATTTTTTTTATCCACCGAAATTCCGTTTTTCTCAAGTAACTTCATAAATCCAAGACCGTCTGTATTATAACCGACTGCTTTGCCATTTTCCATCACAACTGTGTTGACAGCACCGAATAATGCTCCGTCGCCCTTTATTTCGTCAAGAAATTGCATAATTGTATTTTTATACGGAATCGTAATATTAAATCCTCGAAAAGAATTTCGAAACTCATTCATTTTTTCTGGAATTTCTTCAGGCAAAAGATCAAAATGAAGATAATCTGCCTCCATGTTGTAATATTCATACAACCGACGGTGAATTTTTTGGGAAATACTATGTCCTAAAGGATGGCCAATTAAACCGTATAAATTTTTCACTGATTTCCCCTACCTTCAAAGCAGCGCAACACTACGCGCTCCAATCTTCGTTTAAAACGAAAAAAATTTGTTTTTCTGTCCTCAAGAGGAGCCACCATTACTGTCAGCAGATGCAAACGATTTCCCGCCAAAACGTCCGTAAAAATCTGATCACCTACCATGGCAACCTGATGAGGCTCATAGCCCATTTGCTTTACTGCCCGCTTTAACACCTTCACTCTCGGTTTTTGTGCATTGGGAAAAATTGAAATATGCATATCTTTGTTAAAATCCGCAACACGCTCTCTTGGGCTATTTGATACCAGTGCCATGGAAATGCCTGCTTTTTTCAGCAACTTAATATGAGCAAGAACATCCTCTGCCGGACCGTCCTTATGACGGGGGGCGAGGGTTTCATCCAGATCAAAAACAATTCCTTTGATTCCGTACTGTTTTAAAAATTCAGGTGTTAACTCTTTTACACTATCTAATAATAAATCCGGATACAGCATGAAACCCACCCTTTCTGAATAACATATTATAAAAAACGAATCGAGGTGTCTATCTTGCAATATTTTTTTTATACAGATTTAAATTTACCCCGTAATTTACCGATAACCATTCGACCACTTAACAAATTAAAAAAGGAAACAGAACTATTTCCCGTTCCTGAAACCGACTGTTTTCCTGTTCTTCCTGAAAATCTGTTACTTCCTTTTAGTAAGAACACAATGCGTCGCCCATGCTTTTTGGTTAAAAGTGCTGATTATCCTTTATGGAACCGGCATCCAACTTTTTTGAGTGAGCAAGACGCCTTGTTTCTTGCTCAAAAAAAAGCTGCTAAACTATTCCACGATCCCGTATCCAATTCCACCTATTTTTGCTATCAATCAGAAACTCAGCACATGGTATGGGTAGAAGACGGCTTTCATTTACTAAAAAAAATGCAGTTGTTACAGAAAAACGGGATTACCGAAGTGGCGTTTCCCGTTTTTCAATACAATATTCAAACACTACTCAACCTACTGCAATCTTTAAAATGACAAAGGCAAGCGGTTTTCTAAAAGGCGGGTTGCATTTTCTTCCATAGATTGAAGCATCCATGAACCAAACTTTTTTTCAATCTTTTTACCTGCCACATCCATTTTACTCTGTCGATCAGTCATATTATGCATATCAGAGCCTAGTACGACAGGTCTGTTTAAGCCAAGAATTTTTTTTATTTTACGATTCATACTCCGATACAAAAACGCATCTGCATTCAACTGAATCACTACATCCAAAGAAAGTAGTGTTTGCATCCGCTCAAACTGCTTAAGCATAGTTGAATAGCGATCCACATGTGCTATCACGGGAATCAGTTTTCTTTGTGCTATGATATGATAAACTGTTTCATTCATCCAAGACTGCCAAAGACCGAAAGGCATTTCCAACAAAATAAACTCAGTTCCTTCCAGACATAACATCTCCAGATCCTTCATATCTTTCAATTTACTGTCCAAATGAACCTCACACCCCAAATGAATTTCAGGAAGTTCTTCCTCTCCTATTGCATTCATGAGAGTTTCATAAGCTTTTTGACGATTTTTCCAGAAATGTTTCACGGTCGTTTCATCGTAATAAAAATGGGGCGTTGCTACAATATCAGAAACGCCCTGTTCCTTTGATTTACGAAGCATTTCCAATGATGTTTCTACGCTGTCTGCGCCGTCATCTATATTAGGTAAAATATGACTATGAAAATCAATCATTGAAAATCACCTCTTATTTTTTCAAAACCGATTTTTCTTGTTTCTTGGTATCGCCTTTTTTATTATCGATATGTTCTTTATCTTTGTAATGGAAAGAACTGTAATTATAATATCTGGAATAATTATATTTATAATATTTTCCGTAACTATAACGACCGAAATATCTGTATTTATAACGATATTTGGAGGTTTGATCATCTGTGTCGTTAAACATGAAGCCAATAACAGGTGCATCAGCAAAGTTTAATGTTGCAAGCGCTTTTTTTACTGCTTCATGGGCAGTATATTTTTGACGCGCAACCAGCATAACAGCATCCGCAAGCTTACTGACAATAATTCCGTCTGTTACAACATTAACAGGAGGAGTATCAATAAATATGAAGTCATACTTTTTAGTCAGTTTCTTCAAACCTTCCTCAAATAAAGGAGAGGATAGCAATTCTGCCGGATTTGGCGGAATCGAACCCGAGGTAATACAATCTATTTTCCATCGATCTGATACAGAAATACAGCTTTCCAAGTCACAAAAACCGCCCAGATAGTTTGCAAGACCGTCTTTATTGTCCAATTCTGCATATTTATGAATTCTGGGTTTACGAAGGTCTGCATCAATAACAAGAACCTTTGCATCTGTCATAGCGAAGGTAATTGCCAAATTCAGAGTTGTTGTTGTTTTTCCTTCCCCCGGAATCGCACTGGTCAGGGCGATAATATTACAGCCCTCTTTTTTGCTCAATGCAAAAAGAATATTGGTTCTTGCAGTTTTATAAGACTCTCTAATCCGATAACTGGATTGATCTGTAATCAATTTTTGAACAGGATCCTGTTGCATCTGCTGCATATTCATTTTTGGTTTTGTTAATAATATAGGAAACTTTTTAAACTTAAAAGATTTATTTTCACTGTTTTTTATTTCCGTCTTTTTTTCCTTTTTCATTAGTCTCCCCCTTTCTGATTATTTCGATAAATCAGGAATCATTCCCAACACAGGAATTTCATATCTTTCACTTAATTCATCTTCGTCTTTTACTGTTGTATCAAACATTTCGAAAATGTATGCAACCAGTGCTGCCAATATAATTCCTAATAAAAAACCGATTGCAGTATTTCTTTTTACATTAGGAAAAGCAGGTGCTATGGGCAGGCTTGCATTGTCAATAATTTCAACAGAACCCGCCTTTACAACTCTCATAATTTCACTCGGTGCATTATTCAGCACTTCCTGAACGACTTCGCGTGATAACTCAGGATTTTTACTGAATGCTTGTACAAGCAAAATTTCAGTTTCTCCAACACCGCTCATTTTCAACATTGATTTTACCTGAGCTGCAGAAACTTTCGAATTCAAGCGTTTAGAAATGGTTTGATTAAAAGTATCGCTTTTCAAAATTTCAGAATAGGTATTAACCAACTCAACAGATAATGTATGTTCAGCTGCCGAATAAG
>JAZURC010000110.1:0-10095 GCA_045606005.1 Clostridia bacterium | reverse complement strand
CCGGTTTGATTTCCGTTTAATGCACAAAAACTGCCGTCAGATTCTCTTACCAAAACACCGACACGGTCACAGTCGGGGTCCGTTCCGATAATCAAATCCGCTCCTTCTTTATCAGCTAAGTCGATTGCAAGGCGAAACCCTTCTTTTTCTTCCGGATTGGGAGATTTAACAGTAGAAAATGCAGGGTCGGGTAATTCCTGTTCCGGTACCACAGATACATTTGAAAAGCCCGCCATTTTAAGCGCCCGTCTTACGGGAATGTTTCCTGAACCGTGCAATGGAGTGTACACAATTTTCAAATCGCTCATTTTTGCGATTCCCGGATTTTTTTGTTGTTGTAAAACACACTGTAAATAGGCGTCCTCCACATCCGTTCCGACCATGATTACTTTGCCCTCTGAAACGGCCCGCTCAAGCTCCATGGTTTTTACATCGGAAAAAACATCAATTTCCGTAATATATTTCATGATTTCGTTTGCCATTTCAGGAGAAATTTGTTCACCTGTAGAGCAATAGGCTTTATATCCGTTGTACTTGGGCGGATTATGGCTTGCTGTAATCATAACGCCTGCCGCAGCTTTAAAATGCAGTACAGAGAAGGAAAGAAAGGGTACGGGTCTTAAGGTATCGGACAGATATGCCTTAATTCCGTTTGCTGCTAACACGCAAGCGGTTTCTCTGGCAAATAAATCGGAGTATTTTCTGGAATCATAAGAGATACAAACCCCCTTATCTCCTTCTCCTTGATTAATTAAGTAATTTGCTAAAGCTTGTGTAGCCTGACGAATTGTATACACATTGATTCGGTTGGTACCTGCACCGATTACTCCACGCAAACCTCCCGTTCCAAACTCAAGATTACGGTAAAACCGTTCCTTGATTTCCTGTTCATCTGAAGAGATTGATTTCAATTCAGAAATGGTTTCATCCTTTCCCTTTGAAAGCCAATACTGATAAGTTTCATTTATCTTATTCATGTTGAACACTCCTTTCTATTTTATTATATCACAGGAATGGATAACAGTCAAAGAAATTCCTTTAGTTTTTTTAAGATTTTTTTCTCAAGCCGTGAAATGTGTGCTTGTGAAAGGCAAAGGATCTCCCCTGTATCCTTTTGTGATTTTTGACGAAAATACCGTAATAGTATAATTTTTTGTTCTTCTTCATTCAACTGATCAATCGCCTCTTTTACCGCAATGCGGTCAATCAATTCATTTAAAGGAAAGCATTCTCCGGGTAAACTGTTGATTTCCGGTGATACATCTAAGGATTCGGGTGATTGACAAGCATCTAATGCCAGAATCAATTCTTCTGATGATATATGAATCCTTACTGCCAACTCAGAAATTGATAATTCCTTTCCTGTTTTTTTCATCTGTTCCTCTCGAAGATAAGATGCTTTATAAGCAACAGATTGCCAACTCCGGCTTACTTTTATCATATTATCGTTTCGAAAAAATTGCTTCAATTCTCCTATAATTAAGGGAACAGCATATGTAGAAAACTGTAATCCAAGAGATAAATCAAACTGTTTTATTGCTTTTATAAGTCCTATACATCCTATTTGGTATAAATCCTCTTTAGACTGTCCACGGTTTAAAAATCGTTTCATAACAGTATAGACCAAGCCGCTGTTTTCTATTACCAACTGCTCCAACGCCGAAGCATTCCCCTGTTGTGCGGCAGAAATCTTAGCTTTCATTCCCCACTGTCCTCTGTATTCCCTGCAAAGCGTTTAATCATTAACACCTTAGTTCCCTTATCAGGCGTGGAATACACCTCTACCTTATCCATAAACAACTCCATTACAGTAAAGCCCATTCCTGTTCGTTCACCATCTGTATTTGTTGTAAATAAAGGTTGTCTTGCCTGTTCAATATCTTCAATGCCGCAACCGTAATCCTCAATTTCAATCATCAATATTTTCCCGTGCATTCTGCAGGAAATTTTAATATCTCCGTCTTTGCCGTCATAACCGTGTACAATAGAGTTGGTTACCGCCTCGCTGACAGCGGTTTTAATATCTGCTATTTCTTCCAATGTAGGATCCACCTGGGATGCAAAAGATGCTACCAAAACCCGTGACAGAGCTTCATTTGATGGCGTGCTTTTCAATACTGTCACCATATAATTATCTGCTTTCATATTTCACACCTCTCTTTTATCGTTTTCATGGCACTGTCTACCGTTCTGGTTGTTCCAAGCAGTTTTTTCAGCCCTGATACAGCCAATAGCTTGTCCACATGAGCTTTGTTGCATACCAAAAGAACCATACCGTTCTTTTCTTTCATTTTTTTATATCGACCGATAATGACACCTAGTCCTGAGCTATCCATAAATGATAATTCTGAAAAATCAAAAATTAGATGTTTGACTGACCGTCCGTCAATTTCCCGATCTAATTTTTTTCTGATTACAGAGGCGGAATAGTGGTCTAATTCACCGTCTATATGGGCAATCAGTGTTTTGTTTTTTAATTCCGTTGTCATAAAAAAAGTCCTCCTTTTCATTAAGGTAATTCAACAGACATATTGCTGTTTCCTTTGACGAAAAAGAGGAATCGTATTCTATTTTATAAGAAAATTCGACCGTACAGGACCTACCAAGGTAAAGGAGCCACAGGCAATCACCATGTCTTTATCCGTCGCCTGATCCAATGCCGTTTTAACAGCCTTTACTAAATCAGGTTCACACAGATCTGCCTGACAACATTCAGAAAACTCTTTTGCCTCCAGTTTTCTTGGGCTGTCTGTTTCTGTTGCGATGAGTACATCCGCAAGCCCTCTGAGTAATTTTGCACATTTAACATAATCTTTGTCCTTTAGCATTCCGGCAACAACATAAATTCGACCTTCTTTTTTTGTTTGTCGAATAAAGGAAGTAAGTGCTTTGATGCCCGACAAATTATGACCCCCGTCAATCAAAAGATTAGGACGAATCAATTCCAGTCGTGCAATGTGCTCCACTTTAGCCAAGCCTCTTCTTAAGGCTGAATCAGAAATTTCTATTCCTAAAAGGTTTAATTGTTTTACGGCTTCTAATACAGTGGCGCCGTTTTGTGTCTGATACTGTCCCAGCAACGGCAATGAATAGGTGCTGCCGTCACAAACAAATACTGTTTCTTTCATCGTTGCATGAATATTGCAAGGTGTTTTTGCAATACACAAAGAAACAGACTCTTCGTTTGAACGTGCCTTGATCACTTGAAGAACCTCATCAGGCTGATTTGGACTTGTTACTACCACTGTCCCCTTCTTAATAATACCACATTTTTCAAAAGCAATTTCTTTCAGGGTATTTCCCAATCTTGCAACATGATCAAAGTCAATCGAAGTAATAATCGAAAGTAAAGGGGCATCAATCACATTGGTTGCATCTAACCTGCCTCCCAAACCAACCTCCAATACAACAAAATCGCATTGTTGCTGAGCATAATATAAAAATCCCAATGCGGTTACCAACTCAAATTCTGTAGGATGAGGCAAACCGTCTTTTGTCATTTGTTCGCATGCTTGTTTCACTTGTTTACCGCATTTTGCTAACTGATCAGCCGAAATCATTTGACCGTCAATTCGAATTCGTTCCCGAAATTGTTCAATATACGGAGAAGTATAAAGTCCGGTTTTATATCCTGATTCAGTTAAAATAGATGCGAGCATTGAACAAACAGAGCCTTTTCCGTTTGTTCCTGCTACATGAACAATTTTCATTTGATTTTGAGGATTCCCAAGCCTTTTTAATAATTCACGTATTGTGTCCAATCCTAACACAGAACCAAACAATTCGGTTGAATGAATCCAGTTAAGCACCTGTTCTTCTGTCATGTTTTTTGTCACCTCAGAGTAAAGAATGAGTAAGGGTTGCTGCTTCTTCTGAAATGGTACATCTCAGCAAATATGCAGGAACACAAGTAATCATTTTTTCCATAAAATCCAATGTTTTTAAAAGAAGCTCCGGATACACCGGCCGTATCAATTCACGAAGCAATTTCTGGCTCACTTGAGTTGCAGACAGCTTTTCCAGATGATTTTCTTTGGCTTGCTCTAAAAATACAACGCAAGCAAGGGGAGCGTTAATATTATGATTGATGTCTGTTTTTCCGCTCCATGGCGTACCGAACACTTTCATTTCTCCATCAATAAATCGTACTGCAGGACTATCGTCGTTTATCATTTCCACAGAATAATACTTTCGCCACAAACCAGTATGTGTTGATTTCCCGGTCCCGGAGGGAGCTGAAAAGGCAATCCCTTTCCCTTGGCATTTTAGGCAAGAGGAATGTAAGATAATGCCCTGATGAAATAAAATGAACCAACGAAACACTTCACCCAGTAAATTAAAATTTCTTACATCGGATTCAGGACCGCCCCATTGTTCCACATTCATCAATTCAGATTCTACATAAGACCAGTCCTTGTTAGCCGTTACCGATGCAATTACAATTTCTTTTCCTTCGATAAAAATACTGTCATAAAAACTATAGGTATTTTCATCTTTCAGCCAATGCCGTTCTCCGTTCGAGGCAACTTCTGTTCCGCAAGGAAACGGAATGTGATCATTAAACTTGCAGTGAACGGTCAAATCCACTTTTGCGGTCTTGGATTGATATTCTTTTGTTCTTTCCTGAAATAACGGAGTATCAAAGCCCTCTGCGGCAATGGTTAATCCCGCAATGTTCAAATAAATCATTTCTCTTCCTCTTTCACTGTTAAGGTTTCGTTTTTTACAGATATGATTTTATCGCAAATACTAAAAGCTGCGTTTTTATGTGATACAATAATACATGTTTTGTCAGTTAATGTTCTGATTCCTTCTAAAACGGCAGCTTCTGTTTTCTCATCTAACGCAGAGGTTGCTTCGTCAAGCAACAACACAGGTGCATCATTTAACAAAGCTCTTGCGATTGCAATTCTTTGAATCTGCCCTTCTGAAAGCCCTTCTCCGCCTTCTTTTAAAACCGTATCCAATCCATCAGGCAATTCTAAAAGATATGGTGTCATCTGTGCAATTTTAACACATTGTTCTATTTCTGCATCTGATACATTCTCCCGATAAAAACGAATATTTTCACGAATAGAACCGGATAAAATCATATTTCCCTGGGGTACATAAGAAAAGAAGTGTCTGGTATTTTTGCTGATTTCTGCTTTCTGATTCTTACTGCATACATAAAGCTTTCCTTGGTTTGGTTCTAAAATCGCCAATAACAATTTTAAAAGCGTGCTTTTTCCAATCCCCGATTGTCCTGCAACCGCTAAAAATTCCCCTTTTTTTAATGTTAAAGACGCATTCTGATATACTGGAATATTAGGATAGGAAAATGACATATTTTCAATCAAAAGCTCTTCAAATTCAGATGGGTGAATTGAACAAGGCAGTAATTTTTCTTCTTCCATTTCTTCCAGTTCCATAATTCTTTCAGCCGATGCCAAAGTTGCAAACGCATTGGATAATAATGATGAAAGATTTTTAAAGGGCGCCTGTAATTGCCCCACAAGCTGGAGCATAGCGGTCAGTGTTCCGTAAGTAAGAAGTCCCAGTGATAATCGGTAAGCTCCCCAACCTAATGTCACATAATATCCTGCGGTAAAAACTAAAAATAGGCATACATTTGCAAGCAACGAAAAATAGGTTCTTTTCCTTTTTAACCGAAAATTGTTTAATTGATATTCCATTGCCTGATTTGTTGAAGCTTGCTCTGTGCTAAATGCTTTAACCGCTAATAAATTCTGAAGGATTTCTTGCATATAAGATCGGGTGATACCGTCACTTTGCTGACAATCCTTGTGCATTTGTTTCATTTTTTTACTGTAAATCCGACCTAAAATAAAGACAATGGGACCCAACGCCAGAATACAAACGGCTAATGTAGGTGCTAACATATAAAGAACAGTAAAACTGGAGAAAATTTTCACAAGCATAGAAATGAAAACAGGAACAATGGTAATAATTCCGTTTACAATCACTCTCACATCGCTGTTCAGACGATTCATCAATTCACCGGTATGAAAATGTTCTGTTTGCTGATATTGTTTATTCAACAAACTGTGAAACAAATGGTCTTTAATTTTCATTTCCAGTTTTCCTGAAATATTAACATCCATGATATTTAGAAATATTTGCAATAAAAGCTGTACTGCTAAAAAAATAATTAAAACAATAAAACTGGACCGCAGTGTTCCTTCCGCCTGCCCTGTTGCAGTGTCTATCACATTTTTGGAAACAAGAGCAAACCAAACAGAAACTAAGGAAAGAAGAGCATTGACTCCCACAAATATGAGCAAGGGAAACAAAACGCATCGTCCTCTTTGATATAACCATTGTAATGTCTTATTTTTTTTCACTTTTTTTCTCCCGTGTACGATAAATCTTTGCACAATAAATTAGGAATTTAATTAACAATCCGCGAAACGGTCTTAAAAAAAACCAAATTAAAGAATACAACTGATACCATAATGTTTTCGTGGTATAATATTGATTTTTTCTGTAAAAACCAATCATTTTCCCTAAAAATTGGTTTTTAAATAACGGAGATTCAATCCAATACTGATTATCTCCGTTTGCAGAATAAATGTCCCCTTTTCGTCCAATGATTCGATGCAATACATATTGCCCGTTTGAACGCTTATAAAGAACAACATCCCTTTTCTTTACACCATCAACAATTGGCGCTAAAACAACACTGTCTAATTTACTGCGAAACAAAGGAAACATACTGTTTCCTACCACAGTCATTCGAACCTGTTGCCCGTTTTTCAATCTATCTTCAATGACCTTCCCTAACTGGTCAAGACCGACCTCACGATTTGTTTCGCTCATGCCAACACCTTAGCTTGTTGCAATAAACCGATAAAGTCTGAAATATCAGATTTAGCAACATCCTGACTTACATCATATTCAGCACACATCGCTTTTACAAGTTCCTCTTCTGTTTTGTCTTCTGATAACTGTTCCCAAAGGAATGCACCGGTTTCATTCAATGTAATCATTGCATCAAAATTGACCAGTTCATCCCCCACAGGGACAACAATATAATCGTCCAGAATTTTTTTTATCATAAAATTTTGTTTGACCTTCATAACAACAAACCTCTTTTTTAATTTTTTAAACTTTGAATCGGCGCAGGAATTCGTCCCCCACGGCTAATAAAAATTTCACTGGAATCGTTGTGAACAGGCATAATGGGAGCATAACCAAGCAAACCTCCAAATTCTACCCTTTCTCCAACATCTTTACCGCAAACCGGAATAATACGCACTGCAGTTGTTTTGGTATTGACCATTCCGATTGCCGCTTCGTCTGCAATGATAGCGGAAATGGTTGATGCTGATGTGGTTCCGGGAACTGCAATCATATCCAACCCTACGGAACAAACACAAGTCATTGCTTCTAATTTGTCAATGGTCAGGCTACCAATTTCTGCAGCATGAATCATGCCTGCATCCTCACTCACGGGAATAAACGCGCCGCTCAATCCCCCTACATAAGAGGATGCCATTACACCGCCTTTTTTCACTGCATCATTGAGCAAAGCCAAAGCGGCAGTTGTTCCGTGAGTACCACAGGTTTCCAAACCCATTTCTTCTAAAATGTAAGCCACACTGTCCCCGATTGCAGGAGTAGGAGCTAAAGATAAATCTACAATACCAAAAGGCATATCCAAGCGCCTGGATGCTTCCTGAGCAACAAGCTGTCCCATTCTGGTAATTTTAAAGGCTGTTTTCTTTATGGTTTCAGCGACAGTTCCAAAATCTGCACCCTTTACCCGTTCCAGAGCACATTTTACAACCCCCGGTCCACTGACGCCTACATTGATTACTGTTTCCGGTTCGCCGACACCGTGAAATGCTCCTGCCATAAAGGGATTATCCTCGGGTACATTGGCAAATACAACCAACTTTGCACAGCCTAAGCTATCCCGGTCTTTGGTAAGCTCTGCAGTTTTTTTAATGATTTCCCCCATTTGTTTTACAGCATCCATATTAATGCCTGCTTTCGTTGTTCCAACATTCACAGAGGAACACACGTGCTCCGTTTCTGCCAGGGCATAAGGAATGGTGTCAATCAAACGGCGGTCACCTGTTGTATATCCTTTATGTACCAATGCAGAAAAACCGCCAATAAAGTTTACGCCCGTTTCAAGTGCTGCTTTTTCCAGGGTTTTTGCATATTTCAAATAATTTTCTTCGTCACAGCAACCGGCAACAAGACTGATTGGAGTGACGGAAATTCTTTTATTGATAATGGGAATTCCATATTCCTTTTCAATATTCTCTCCTGTTTGAACGAGATTTTTTGCTTTTGTTGTAATCTTATCATAGATTTTCCGACAAGCTTCGTCAGCATCGGAGGAACAGCAATCCAAAAGAGAGATTCCCAAAGTAATAGTACGGATATCAAGATGCTCTTCCTGAATCATCTTGATGGTTTCCATAATTTCAAATGAGTTTAGCATAACGGTTCCTCCTAAATTTTATGCATGGAATTAAAAATGTCTTCATGCTGAATCTGAATCTGTACGCCTATTTCAACACTAATCTTATTTAAACTGTCATTCAACTGCTCAAATGAAACAGTTGAGGCAGAAATATCAACCAACATTACCATAGTAAACATATCCTGCATGATGGTTTGAGAAATGTCAAGAATATTCACATTTGTTTCAAACAGCAATCCTGACACTTTTGCAATAATACCCTTTTTATCTTTTCCTACAACAGTAATAACTGCTTTCATCTTTTTTTCTCCTTATCCTCTTTGTCTGGATGCTTCCATTAACAAGATACCTGCCGCAACAGAAGCATTTAACGAATTTATCTCACCCTTCATAGGGATAGAAACCAAAAAATCACACTTTTCTTTTAACAAACGGGAAATTCCAAACCCTTCGCTTCCCACAACTATCGCCAATGCCCCAGTATAGTCAGCCTGATAATAGGTTTGGGTTCCTTCCATTGCTGCTCCGGCAACCCAGATTCCCTGTTTTTTCAAATCTTCTACCGTTCTAGCAAGGTTTGTCACACGGGCAACGGGAACATATTCAATGGCACCTGCAGAGCTTTTTGCAACCACCGCGCTTAGTCCTACCGAACGGTGCTTAGGAATAATTACGCCATGCACGCCGGCAGCGTTCGCCGTTCTTAAAATAGAGCCTAAATTATGGGGGTCACTGATTTCATCAGCAATGACTAAAAAAGGCGGTTCTCCCTTTTCCTCTGCAATCTTTAATATATCTTCTATTTCATAGTATTCGTGAACCGCAGTACAGGCAATTACCCCTTGATGTGCTCCGGTTTGTGACATAGAATCAAGCTTTTGCTTGGCAACCTCGGAAATGATAACTCCCTTTTCCCGAGCCATTGCCCTGATTTTCCCCATAGAACCGTCTGTAATATCCTTTTGGATAAATAATTTGTCAATATTTCTGCCCTTTCGCAAGGCTTCTACCACAGGATTCCGACCTTCTATCCGGTCTAACTGATTTTGTTCTTCCATAGTCATTTCCTTTCTTACATTACCTTACTATCATATTTCATTTTTTTATGTTTGTCAATATTTTTGATGAAATTTAACTGCTTTTCCGCCCAGATAATCAAAAAAATCACCTTGATGTCGCTTGTCACATTCCATAATTGCATCAATTTCATCCTTAATTTTCCACCAACCTGTATTCCAGTTACAAAAAAGCGCATCTCCTTCAGGGGCTCGGGCCAACAATCGCTGAACAGCAATATCAGGATTCAGATATTGTAAAAATGTAATGACTCGTTCCTCATATTCCTCTTTTGAAATTAAGGAAATTTCATCGTTTAAATACTGCCTTCCCAATTCAGAATCTTTCAAAACATAAAGAGAATGTATTTTTACAGTATCCACCCGTTATGCAGACATGATTTTTGCTGTTTCAATGGTATCCTCCATGGTGTCACCCGGAAGATTTAAAATTACATGACATCCTGACTCAAATCCATATTCTCTGATCAGACACAAAGCATCAATGACTTCAGCTAACGTGTGTCCTCTGTTGATCGCTTTTAACGTTTTATAATTTACGGTCTGTACTCCTAATTCGATTGCAATATCTGTATTTTGTTC
>JAZURC010000109.1:0-4590 GCA_045606005.1 Clostridia bacterium | reverse complement strand
AAAGGGGGATGTATTCAATCTACCCTTAGGCTCCACCCCCATTGATTTTGCTTTTGCTATTCACTCGGCTGTGGGCAGTAAAATGTTGGGAGCGAAAGTCAGCGGAAAGATTGTGCCTCTTGATTATAAACTGCAAAACGGGGATATTGTAGAAATTATCACCTCCTCCGGTGTGCACGGTCCCAGTCGGGATTGGTTGAAAATTGTAAAAACCTCACAGGCAAAATCAAAAATCAATCAATGGTTTAAAAAGCAAAATCGTGACGAGGACATTTCCAAAGGAAAAGAAGCAGTGGAAAAAGAGCTGCGTCATATGGAGCTGCCTGAATCAAAGGTGTTTACAGAAGAAATTATTAATTCGCTTTTGCGGAAATTCAGCTATAAAACTATGGATGACATTTATGCAAGCATCGGTTACGGCGGAATTCCTCTTTCCCGTGTTATCAACAGAATCCGTGATGAATACGGAAAACGCTACAAAGAGGAAACCCCTGCGATTATGGTTCCGGAAAAAGAGGACGTGCAAAAAAAGGCACAGCCTTCCGGCGGTGTTTTGGTAAAGGGAATCGACAACTGCCTGATTCGGTTTGCCCAGTGTTGTAATCCCATTCCGGGAGACGATATTATGGGATATATCACCCGTGGTCGGGGATTATCCATTCACCGTAAGGACTGCGTGAATATTCAAAATGCTTTAACCAACGCAAATGAGGCAGGAAGGTTACTGGATGCAAGCTGGTCAGAGGTGCAAGAGGATTCTTACAGTGCGGGAATTGTATATACCGCTTATGTCAGAGACGGAATTTTGTTGGAAATTGCCGGCATGTTGACGCAGCAAAAGGTGTCTGTCAAGGCGTTAAATGCCAAGAGTAATACAGATGATACGGCTACCATAGAATTGACGGTAGAGGTAGGCACACGCTCTGAATTAGATTCCATTATGAAAAAACTGCGTAGTATGCCGGGAACCATTGATGTCAAACGGGCGCTGGTAAAGAAGAAATAAGATTTGGAGTGATACCATGTTTTTAAAGCAGTTGACAGTAGGAGATTTTGGCACGAATTGTTATCTGGTTTCGGATGAAGAAAGTCGGGAAGGTTATGTGATTGACCCCGGTGCCGAGGGTGACAGAATTGTAAACGAAATCAACAGACTCTCCATAAAGTTAAAAGGAATTTTGCTCACACACGGTCATCTGGACCATTTTGAGGCGGTGGATGTGGTTGCCTCAAAGACGGGAGCACCTGTGATGATGCACCGCGCCGACCATGACCAATATATAAAAATCCCCTCTTTTTTCGGTGTTGTAAAGGCACCTGAAACCAAAATTTCAGAATTTCTGGTTCATGGTACGGAGCTGAAAGCAGGAAATCTGGTGTTAAAGGTATTGGAAACACCGGGACATACACCGGGGGGCGTCAGCTTTTATGACGGAGAAGGTGCGGTATTTTGCGGAGATTCTCTCTTTTGGAGAAGTGTGGGCAGATGCGATTTACCAGGAGGGAACTGGGAAACACTGACCCGATCCATTCAAACTGTTCTGTACACCCTACCGGAAGAAACCCGCGTTTACTGTGGCCATGGCTCTACCACCACAATCGGAGAAGAAAGGAAGAATAACCCTTACGTATGATACAGGAAAAAGAAGCAAAACTGCCTTGGGGCAGATTGACAGGGATTCGTCCCGTAAAACGGGCAAATGTGTTTTTATCCCAAGGGTACAGCCCCGAGGAAGCAGAAGAACTGTTTCACCGTGAGTTTGGAGCAGACCGTGCCAGATCAAAACGTGCGGTAGAGATTGCTATGCGTGAAAACAAACTGCTCGCACAGGCATATCCTGACGGAATCGGTCTTTATATCGGGATTCCCTTTTGTCCTTCCCGATGTGTCTATTGCTCTTTTATCTCTTTTTCGGTGGAGAAATCGGCACAGCTTATGGAACCCTACTTAACTGCACTGGAGCAGGAAATTAAGGCAGGGGCAGAGATTGTAAAAAATCTTGGGAAACGGGTGGAAACGGTATATATCGGAGGGGGTACCCCTACTACCCTGTCGGCAGATCAGTTAAACCGTCTGCTGGAGGTTCTGCATCAGGAATTTGATTTATCCCATATCAGAGAATTCACCGTTGAGGCAGGAAGGCCTGACACGGTTTCAGCGGACAAGCTTTGGGTGATGAAGCAATGGGGGGTAACCCGAATCAGCTTAAATCCTCAAAGTATGAATCAGGAAATACTGGATAAAATAGGAAGAAAGCACAGCCCCGAAGAATTGATTTCTGCCTTTTATCTGGCACGGGAACGAGGCTTTTCGCATATTAATATGGATGTGATTGCAGGCTTGCCGGACGAGACCTATCCCCAATTTTGTCATACACTGGAAGAGCTTTTCAAACTTGACCCCGAGGGGATTACGGTGCATACTATGTCGTTAAAACGTGCAGCGGTGCTGACAAAGAACGTGGAGCAATACGAGTTAACCGCACAGGAAACGGTTGGGAAAATGCTGGATTTTGCTTGGGAGCAGTTGGCAGCCCGAGAGTATCACCCCTACTATCTGTATCGTCAGAAAAACATTCTGGGAGGTTTTGAAAATACAGGCTTTTCAAAGCCCGGGAAGGAATGTCTTTATAATATTTATATCATGGAGGAAACCCAGTCGGTTTTGTCTTTGGGAGCAGGTGGCTCTACCAAAATTGTTGACGGTGACCGAATCGAACGGATTTTCAACGTGAAGGAACCCACGGAATACATCAATCGGATTGACGAAATGATTGAAAGAAAGCAAGAAATTTATACTATTTTAGGAGGTTGAGAAAATGGCAAATTTGGAATTTTTGAATGTACTGAAGGAAAAGCTGAGTGATACAGGAGAAAAGATTGTAAAAAAATCCGGTCAGTTGGTTGACACAACCAAGCTAAGCTATCACATCAGCACAGAAGAATCAGAATTAAAAAAGAAGTATGAGTTAATCGGAAAAATGGTGTATGAGGCAAAATGCGGAGACGGTGAACTGTCTGATGAAATCAACACCATTTGTGATGACATTCAGCTTACTCTGGAAAAGATTGACGATATGAAACAACAACTGCAAGTTTTGAAGAATAAAACAAGCTGTCCTCATTGCGGTAAAGAAATTGCAATAGATGCGCCGTTTTGTTCTTCCTGCGGTTGTAAAAATGAGTAAAAAGGAATGAAGTCAGATGAACAGGGTGCTTTTGTGCGGAGTGTGTGTGGGTGCAGTATTAAGCTTACTCGGGGAGGAGTCTGCCTCTGTTACCCTCCTGACCGCCTCTGACGGCTCTGTCAAACAAACGGTAACCCTAGATTGCTGTGAAAATGCACAGGCTGTTCTAAAACATGACGGGCTCTGCTACCAAGCGCAGGCGTCGTTTACGGAAGACAGAGGCATTACTCTTTCTGATTGTGCCTCCTTCACGGAGGATTCCCCCGCCCTTGTCACCTTACTGTTGCAAAATATTGCACGACATCTCACAGACGAAGGGGTGTCAGTGTCCTTTTCCATTACATCGTCAAATTAAGCTTATACCAACAAAAAGGTTGCCGCAAAGTATTTTTTGCAGCAACCTTTTCTTTTCACATCTTTATTGTTTTTCATCAGAAGTCGGGGCAGAAATAGTATCTAAAGAAGCCCGTAAATTCCGCCGCACATCTGCCACATACTGCTCCCGCAATGCCTTTTGTTCCGCTTTTTCTGCCTCGGTTAATCCCTCTGTCCGTGATTTTTTTGCCAGTTCGTTGATTCTGTCAATTTGCTTTTGTTCCATAGTTTCTCTCCTTATCGTAATTCACAAATAGTAACGCCCGACTCCCCTTCTCCGTACCGTCCCAGACGGAAGGAGGCAACCCGTTTATCCGTTTTTAAGGCTTGGGCAATTCCTGCTCTTAATGCACCTGTCCCTTTTCCGTGAATGATAGTGACCTGACTCAAAGACGCCAGCACCGCCTGATCCAAAAACCGTTCTACCTCCAACAAGGCATCATCCAGCAACATTCCTCTTACATCCACCTCGGTTGCAGCCGAAACATTGGACCGCTTCACCCCTGCAGTTGCATGGGTTTTTACTCCGTCTTTCGTAACGGTGGTCTGCCCCTCCTTTAAGCTTAAGCCCGACAGCTCCACGTGCATCTTCATCAGTCCTACCTGCACCTGTACCCGCCCGTCAGATGAGGGCAGTGCCAAAACAGTACCTGTTTGCCCAAGCTCAGCAACCTCCACCGTTGTTCCGATTTTCAAATCCGAGGCTTTCACGCCCTTTGCTTTTATGGGTGAGGACACCGCTTGTGTCTTTTTCACTGATTCATTCAGCTTGGTTTTTACTTCAACCATTTTCTTTTGAAGACCTGTCTTTCCCGCCTGAGTGTGAAGTGCTTTGACTTCCTCTAACAAAGCATCACTTTCCCGTTTTGCCTCAAGCACAATTTCCCGTGCCTGTTGCCTTGCTTTTTCCAATACCTACAAAATAGTAGACCTCGCTGCCGACATATATATTTGGAAGATCTAAATTTTCTGTTGCGGCGGTGAGTTCTTCGTGAGCCTTAGAAACCGATGTTAAAAAATCCTCGAG
>JAZURC010000108.1:0-4261 GCA_045606005.1 Clostridia bacterium | reverse complement strand
AGGTGCTTCCGCAAACGCTTCCCTGAGAAGTGGAACCGTTAGAGCTCAGCACTTCAGAAACTAAACGGATTGCATAGGGGAACTCGCTAACAGGAGGAATGACAGGCTCTAAAGCTCGTTCAGCCAATGCACCATGACCGATTTCACGCCGTCCGGGGCCTCTGGAGGGCTTGGTTTCGCCAACAGAGTAGGAGGGGAAATTGTAGTGGTGCATATACCGTTTGGTATCTTCATCATCCAGTCCGTCCAACCGCTGTGCTTCCGCAACAGGGCCTAAGGTTGCCAGAGTCAGAACTTGTGTTTGACCTCTGGTGAACATACCGGAACCATGGGTTCTGGGAACCAAATCCACCTGTGCGTTCAGAGGACGGATTTCGTCAATCTTACGACCGTCTACACGCTTATGGTCAACCAGTAACCACCGTCTTACAATGGCTTTCTGGATTTTTTCAAAGATTTCACGAACTTCTCCTTCGGTTACCTCCGGATACTTGTCCGCCAAATGCTCCATGGTATCGGCAATGACAATTGCCAATGCGTTGTCACGAACGGTTTTGTCATCCGTGTCCAGAGCAACTTCGATTCTTGCCTGTGCAAATGCTTTTACTGTTTCATACAGTTCTTCATCCACAGTCTGTGCTTCATATTCAAACTTGGGCTTTCCGACTGCTTCTACTACAGTTTCGATGAATGCGCAAATCTTTTTGATTTCTTCATGAGCAAACAGGATTGCGTTATACATATCCTCTTCACTGACTTCCTGAGCACCTGCTTCAATCATTACCACACGGTCTTTTGTTCCCGCAACGGTCAACTGCAGAACACTCTTTTCTCTTTGTTCCACGGTGGGGTTAATGATAAACTCCCCGTCTACCATACCCACAAACACACCGCCGATAGGACCGTCAAAGGGAATATCGGAAATAGAGATTGCAATGGAAGTACCAATCATGGCGGTAATTTCAGGAGAGTTGTCCTGCTCCACGGAAAGCACCAGAGAGTTTACCGTAACATCGTTTCTCATATCCTTGGGGAAAAGAGGACGGATAGGACGGTCAATCACACGGGAGGTCAGGATTGCCTTTTCGGAAGGCTTTCCTTCTCTTTTCTGGAAGCTGCCGGGAATTTTACCAACCGCGTACAGTTTTTCTTCATAATCAACACTCAGAGGAAAGAAATCAATTCCTTCTCTGGGAGATTTGGACGCAGTAGCTGTGGACAATACAACCGTATCGCCGTACCGCACAAGAGCAGAGCCGTTTGCCAGCTGTGCCATTTCGCCTGTTTCCACTACCAGCGGTCTGCCCGCCAGGGTGAATGAAAATGTTTGTTTCATGCTAAAAATAGCCTCCTTAAAAATAAATTTTTCAGGAACTTTATCGGTCTTTAGCACTTAGATCACGATTTTTTACCAACCTGACCCGTTTGGGGTTGTTTAGGGGCTTGCCCCTTAATCAAAATCTATGACCGCTGACGGACATGTGCCGGCAAGGTCATTCCTTACAGATTCGGGAGTGTGTGGCACAGAGTGCCATGCGCGAGACGCGAGTGAACGAATCTGCAAACTATTTGAAAACATGGTTTGCAAATAAGATAAAAACCCGTCATCTAACTGCTAAATGTCCAACAAAATTCCACAAGTAAAGCTTTCGGAAAATAGAACAAAAAGGCGGCCGGGGAAGAAAAGCACTTCCCCTCTGCACCGCCTTCTCAATGACTACTTTCTCAGGTTCAGTCTGGCAATCAGAGAACGATATCTTTCGATATCCTTGCTCATCAGATAGTCCAGCAAACCGCGTCTCTGACCAACCATCTTTAAAAGACCGCGTCTGGAATGGTGATCCTTCTTATGGGTCTTCAGATGCTCGTTCAGATGGTTAATCCGCTGAGTCAGCAGAGCAACCTGAACTTCGGGAGAACCGGTGTCGCCCTCATGAGTTTTGTACTCATCAATAATTGCTTGCTTTACATCTTTCATCATGATACATTCCTCCATTCATAAATTTTGCCCTGCAGCACAGAATACGGCTTGGAGTGTTCCCCGCTTATTCAGGGGATTCGTCCGCAATCCGAGCAGAGGGATATCATTATTCTACCACAAAATTTTCTTTTTGTAAAGAGTTATCTGAAAATTTTTTTAAAATCCTTGTAAATTTCAAATAATCAGGGATTACAATTCATGCACGGGTCAAAATATCGCTCCAATGCCTCCTCTTTTGATGAAAAATATAGCCGATTTTTTTCCATTGGCAAAGAATAACAGGAAGAACGGTGAAATTTATACGTGTTTTTATTGCCGATATAAGAAGGGGAGGGAGCCACAGTCTGTATAACGGGAACTGTGTTGTACACTCCAGAGCTCTTCGGCAACCGTTCCGGTTCTCCGCAACCGGTCTGGCAAAACAACAATAACAATAATATAGTCGGTATTAATTTTCTCATTTGAAACACCTTTTTACTCAATTTATTGGATATTTTAATATTATTATACCACATTAAATGCATAAAATAAAGAAAAAATATTTAATTTGTTGAATATTTTTAAAAATTTTACACTTTTAATCCAGTTTTAATAAGATAACATATCTATTATAATACTAATATAAGTACAGATTTCAATTTATGTAATGAGGAAATGAGCATGAATACCGAATTGGATTTTAAAAAAATTGGAAGTCGGATACAACTTTACCGATTGGAAAACAAGCTAACGCAAGCTGAACTGGCAGAGCTTATTGGCACCAATCAAAAACATTTATCGAGAATTGAGGCAGGATATCATCGTTCTAATTTTGATACGATTATTGCAATTACAAGAGCTTTGCATATTTCTGTAGATGCTTTGATTGCCGATTATGATGACAGTTCTGATGAAAGCACGTTAAAAATGATTCTGGACGACATCCGCGGTATGAGTCCCAAACAGCTTGAAATGCTGAGAGATAATATTAAAACAATAAAAAAATTTGACCAATGAAAAAAGGGAATGTAAAAAAGTCCAGACCGTTAAATGACAGTATTATAAAAGCCATAAAAGAACAAAAAGAAAAGGAATTTGCGAAAAATTCGCAGTTTCCTTTTCTTTTTGTTCCACTTAACTACAAACAAACTTTATTTACAGCCCTTTTTTGAAATAGAAAAAGTCAATCAGGCTTTTATTGCCCGCTTTAGTAAGGGCAACAGCAACAGTGAAATGACTATACCGGCCGTTCCTTGTACCAAATTTCCCGGAATCGCCGCCAATGCACCGTCTCCGAACACAAGGGATTCATACAGAAAATAGCCTACTGTCATGACCAATTCAGCCATAATACCGCTCAGTAATGCAAAGGATGCCGTCCTTTTTCTTCTATAAATCAAACCGGCAACCAGCGCAGTAATTCCTTTAATGATAAGAGTTCCAGGAGCATAAATCGAATACCCCGCAAACAAATCTGCAAGACCGGAGCCAAGACCTGCGGCTGAGGCACCCCAAGCCGGTCCCAATAAAAATCCTGCCAACAGCACAAAACCGTCACCCGGATGAATATACCCGTTAATCGTAGGAATTTTAATCACCATAGTTCCTACGCATACCAAAGCCGTCATGACTGCAGCCAACACCAATTTTTTAACTTTCATTCTAATCGCCCCTTGTTTATCATAAGTTTGTGTCAGGATTGGTATACAGTGAATCATATTCTTCCCTTTTTTCACTGATTTCCCTTGAATACTTTTCTTAAAACCCGCAGGAATACTGGATTTTCCTGCTACTATGATAGCTGTCAATCGGCAAACTATTTATTTGGCTAAACATCATTTGTTTTTTCATTTTTCAAGAGGTGTATATCCCGACAGTTCTATTATTTTCTGTCCTTGTTCCCCTGTCATCCATTCAAGTAGCTTTAATACATTTTCATCAGCATCACTTCTGGTCACTGCATAAAAATATGAAGCAATCGGATAGGAACTGTTTTCAATGTTTTCAAGATTTGGATAAACTCCGTTTACACTTAATAACTTGATTTTATTGTTGTTTACCATTTCGGTTGAATAGAACCGAAAGGAATATCCAAGTGCGTTTTTAAAGTTTTTATAGTCAGCAGTTTGTTGAATCATTCCACCCATTCCATCAATGACATCTTCCTTTGGCGGCATCATCAAATTTTGTCCTGCCATTAATTTTTCAAGTGTTGACTGACTTCCGCTGCCTTGCTCTCTTTGAAACGCCTTTATCTTTCCAATTCCTTTTACGCCCAATTCTTCCCATTGTGTTATCTCG
>JAZURC010000107.1:0-17025 GCA_045606005.1 Clostridia bacterium | reverse complement strand
GCAATCTTGACTTTTTCCATTTCTTTTTCCGCATTATTCAAATCCTTTTCAAAAGGACCGTAAAACTCTTTCAGGATCTGAACCCAGTCTGTAGAGCCTTCTTCTACCTGGTCAAGCTGATGTTCCATGGTGGCAGTAAATTTCACATCCACAATATTTTTAAAATACTGCTTCATTAAATCAGTAACCACCGTACCAAGTTCTGTTGGCTTTAACACTTTAGAATCACGCACCACATATCCCCGTTGCAAAATGGTAGAAATCGTAGGTGCGTAAGTACTGGGACGACCAATTCCGTTTTCCTCTAATGCTTTTAATAAAGCGGCTTCGCTGTATCGTTGGGGTGGCAAAGTAAAATGCTGTTTGGAATTCAGCCGTTCCTTTGTTAGCACATCCCCTTCTATGAGTTCAGGCAGCTTTACATCCTTTTCCTGATCATCGTCCTCCTGTTTGGAAACATCCTCTGCTTCCTGATACAATACCATAAAGCCTGCGAATTTCTGTTTGGAGCCGTTGGCACGAAACACATAATCGTTGGCAGTAATTTCCGCTGAAATAGTATCATACACAGCTGCCTCCATCTGACTTGCCACAAACCGCTCCCAAATCAGCTTATATAACTTATACTGATCCGCAGGTAAGGTTTTCTTTAACCGGTCAGGAGTAATGGAAACCATACTGGGACGAATGGCTTCGTGGGCATCCTGCGCATTGTTTTTCGATTTATATACTCTGGGTTTTTTTGGAAGAAAATCCTCTCCGTATTTGTTTTGAATATATGCTCTTGCTTCTGCCTGAGCTTCTTCTGAAATCCGCAAAGAATCGGTTCTCATATAAGTAATCAAACCTACCAGACCAATCCCTTCTACCTCAACCCCTTCATAAAGCTGCTGAGCTGCAGACATGGTTTTCTTTGCAGTATAACCATACTTTTTAGAAGCCTCTTGTTGCAAAGAGCTCGTAATAAAGGGAGGTACGGGTGATTTTGTTTTCTTGGCTTTTTTGATAGAGGTGACCCGATAGTCCGCTCCCTCCAAACCTTGTAAAACAGCCTTCACCTGTTGTTCATTTTCCAGTTCGATTTTCCCTTTTTTATTTCCGTAAAAACGGGCGTCAAAGGATGATTTTCCTTTTTTCAGTTCCGCTGTCAAAGACCAATATTCTTCAGGCACAAATTGTTCAATTTCTGCTTCGCGGTCTACTACAAGACGGGTTGCAACAGACTGCACACGACCTGCACTCAAACCCTTTTTCACCTTTTTCCAGAATAAGGGACTGATCTGATAACCAACCACTCTGTCAAGCACCCTTCTTGCCTGTTGCGCATTGACCAAATCTTCATTGATTTTACAAGGCTGTTTTACCGCTGCTTTTACGGCATTTTTGGTAATCTCATTAAAGGAAATCCGGCATTCGGATTCCTGATCAATTTGCAACAAATTCGCCAGATGCCAAGAAATCGCCTCTCCTTCACGGTCGGGGTCGGTTGCCAGATATACTTTGTCCGCATTTTTCGCATCCCGCTTCAGCTTACTGAGCAATTCTCCCTTTCCGCGGATGGTAATATATTTGGGTTCAAAATCATTCTCGATATCAACCCCCAACTGACTTTTGGGCAAATCACGCAAATGCCCCATGGAGGCTACAACTTTATAATTTTTTCCTAAATATTTTGTAATGGTTTTCGCTTTTGCGGGTGATTCCACAATCACCAAATACTTTGCCATAGTTTTCCTCCTATTTCAACGGATTAGGAAAGCAGTCGGTAAACATCACCGCCCAAATTCATCACTAATCCTTTTATTTCCATCATCATAAGCGCAGACAAAACCTGAGGTCCCGGAAGGTCTGCATACTCGGTCAAATCATCAATAAACAACTGACCGTGAAATTGCAACACCTCTGCAATTTTCCGTTCTGCCGGAGGCAGTCCGTCCAAATCTATCTCTATCTTTTCTTTTTCCTTCGCTTCAACAAGCTCCCACTGAAACACTTCATAAATATCCGCCGGACTCATCACAGGATGAGCGCCGTCAAACAACAGCCGGTTGCTTCCCACATGATTGTAAGAATAAATACTTCCCGGAACTGCAAATACTTCTTTATTTTCTTCTAATGCCCGATTGGCAGTAATCAATGCACCGCTTGTTTTCGGTGCTTCCACAACCAGGGTTCCTTCGGAAAGCCCCGCCAAAATTCGGTTGCGAATGGGGAAATGATACCCCAAAGGGCGGGAACCGGGAGGATATTCACTGATTACCAAACCGGTCCGAATCAATTTCTCCATTAAGGCACCGTTATAGGCAGGATATACCACATCTACACCGCAGCCTAACACTGCAATGGTTGGCGTTGGTCCTTCCGATGCCCCTTTGTTTGCATAAGAATCAATTCCTTCTGCCATACCGCTGACCACCGTAATTCCATGCTGCGACATTTGTGCTGCAAATTCATACGCTGTTTTATTTCCTTCTTTGGTAGATTTTCTGGTTCCTACAATGGTAAACAGGATATTTTCGGAAAAGTCCGGAATCGTTCCTTTATAATACAGCACCACAGGCGGGCTGTAAATCTCCTTCAACTGTTGGGGAAAACGGGCATCTTCATATGTTAAAATACCAATCTCCCGTTCCTCACACTGTCTGATAATTTTTTCTGCTCCCCGGAGGCTTTTGTTACACAATGCACGTGCTTCTTTTCTTCCTATCTCGCTCATTTCCTGTAATGTTTCTCGGTTTGCCAGTTCATAAACTTTGCGGGCAGAACCAAAATATTCCAAAACAGGCTTCATATACCGATTTTCCGCACCCAAGCCTTCTGCTAACCATATCCAATATCGTTTATCCATTGTGTTCACCCAATCAAGCATTTATTTACAATTTCTCTGGCGAAAGGCTTCATAGGCCGCCACACCAAAGGCAACGGCTGCATTCAAAGACTCACTTTTTCCCACCATGGGAATTTTTATTTTCTCTTTTGCAAGCCTTAAGACCGCTTGACTCACGCCATGGGCTTCATTTCCCACAACAAGAGCAAAGGGGGCGGTAAAATCAAAATCATAAAGGGAAACAGATTCCTGTAAATCTGCACAAACCAGACGAAAATCAGAAAGCTGTTCCGCATCAGATACCTTTACAATGGGCAAATCAAACAAGGAACCCATAGTAGACCGCACCACTTTAGGACTGTACACATCCACACAGTCACCCAATAAAACCACACCGCCAAACCCTGCTGCATCCGCCGTACGAATCACCGTTCCCAAATTTCCGGGGTCACGTAATCCGTCACAAACTGCAATCGGCTTATTTTTATCAAGTGACTCCAGGCTTGCTTCAGGTTTCTTTGCAACAGCAATAATTCCTTGAGAATGACAGGTGTCAGACAAATCGGATAAAATTCTGTCATCTGTTTCAAAACATTCCAAAGCGGTCAGTCCCTGTTCAAAATACTCATGACGGGCAAACACCCATTGCAGGGGAATCCCCTTTTTCAAAGCATCAAATACCAACCGTTCCCCTTCTAACAAAAACAAACCCGTTTTCTCGCGGTGGCTTTTTTTCAGAAGCTTTTTGGTTTCGGATACCTTTCGGTTATCCCGACTTGTAATCTTTTTCACCGTCAACCTTATCGCTCCTTTTATCTTTACAGGATTAGCCCTCGGCGCACCTTTTGCACCGAAGGCTGTCAATAAAATTTTAGACCCGCCAAGATAACGGATCTAAAAATTCGGTTCCTATTACAGGCTTGCTTTCGCAGTTTCAACCAGCTTAGCAAAACCTTCAGCGTCATGAATTGCCAGTTCGGAAAGCATTTTACGGTTCATCACGATACCTGCCTTCTTCAGACCGTTCATAAAAGTAGAATAATTCATGCCGTTCATCTTAGCAGCTGCACTGATACGTGCAATCCACAGCTTTCTGAATTCTCTCTTTTTTTGCTTTCTTCCAACATACGCAAAAGCCAGAGATCTCATAACCGCCTGATTGGCAACTCTGAACTGTTTGCCCTGAGCTCCCCGGAAGCCTTTTGCCAGCTTTAATACTCTCTTATGTCTTTTTCTGGTGGCCATAGCACCTTTTACTCTTGCCATTTTGTTCTCCTCCTATTCGGCTTATTTGTAAGGAATCAATTTCTTTACAGTTGCTGCATTTGCAACACTTGCATAGCCTGGCTTACGCAGACCTCTTTTTCTCTTGGTGGATTTCTTTGTCAGAATATGACTGCGAAATGCTTTTCCTCTTTTAACTTTTCCGTTTTTTGTAAGTGAAAAGCGCTTTGCCGCACCTCTGTGAGTTTTAATCTTAGGCATTTTAATAACTCCTTCCCTTGCTTGAATTTTTAAATTTCAGCCCTCTGCAAGTAATTTACTTTTGAGCAGTAGGCGCAATAAACATTACCATATTTCTGCCTTCCATTTTGGGAGGACGGTCTATAGTACCGAATCCTTCCACTCCGTCTTTGAATCGGTCAAGCAATGTGGTTCCCAATGCAGTATGCTGCATTTCGCGGCCGCGGAAACGAACCGCAACCTTCACTTTATCGCCTGATTTCAAAAACTTCAGCGCATTGTTCAGCTTGGTTTCAAAATCGTGAGTATCAATGGAGGGAGACAGACGAACCTCTTTCACTTCCACAATCTTTTGATTCTTTCTGGCTTCCTTTTCCCGTTTGGCAAGCTCAAATTTATACTTACCGTAGTCCATAATTTTGCAAACCGGAGGTTTTCCCTGAGGCGCAATCAATACCAGATCCAAATCTTTTTCAGCCGCCAGTTTTTTTGCTGCCGTGCCGGTCATGATTCCCAGCTGATCCCCGTCAGGTCCAATCACTCTGACTTCCTTCTCACGGATTTCGTCGTTCATTATTATTTCCTTGCTAATAACAGTACACCTCCCAAAAAAATAAAACAGACAAGCCCTTCGCCTGTCCGTCCAACGATACAAAGACACATATCTCCTATGTGTTCCCTGCTCTATTAACCCGGACGAACAAAATCGCAAAGGTGAGAAACTGCCGTTTCTTCTTGATTTCTCAATTATTTTACCACAGTTTCCCTCGTCTGTCAAGAGTTTTTTTAAAAAATATTTGGTTTACCCTCTTTTTCTTTCAAGCCCACAAAAAAGCCGTCAGGAAACAGCACATTCCCTGACGGTTGTTTGTTTAAATTTTAAAGATACCAAAAGCATCCAAAACCGAGGACACTAAAATCAATACAATAAAGATAGGAGCAATATACTGAATCACCACTTCAAACAGTTTCTTTCTCTTAAATCTTCCGTTCAGCTCCACTTCTTCAACTACCGCTTTCGGTTTTATGACATAGCCTACAAAGATGCAGGTAAGCAGGGCAACAATGGGCATGAGAACACTGTTGCTGATAAAGTCAAAGAAATCCAAAAACTGCATTCCAATGATTTTAACTTCGCTCCAGAGTCCGTATCCCAACGAGGACAGTAAGCCCAACGCAACAGAGAAAATAAACACCACAAGACATGCTAACGTTCTGTTTATTTTAAATTTATCACAAACGATTGAAACCACCGTTTCCATCAGAGAAATGGAGGAAGTTAAAGCCGCAAACAACACCAGTAAAAAAAACAGAATACCGATATAGGTTCCTCCTGCCATGCTTTCAAATACTTTCGGCAGGGTGACAAACATAAGGCTCGGTCCCTTCCCCAACGCCTCGGGTGTTCCGCCGGAAAATACAAATACAGCAGGAATAATCATAAGTCCTGCCAGAAAGGCAATTCCTGTATCAAATAATTCAATCTGTGTGACAGAAGATTCTAAGTTTACATCCTTTTTCATATAAGAACCGTAGGTAATCATAATTCCCATTGCCAAGGACATGGAATAAAACAGCTGACCCATTGCCGCTAAAACAGTGGTGACGGAAAATTTACTGAAATCAGGATATAGGTAATACTTTACCCCTTCAATGGCTCCCGGCATACATACGGAATAGATTGCAATAAAAGCAGACAAGACAACCAAAACAGGCATCATGAATTTACTTACCTTTTCAATTCCCTTTTCAACGCCAAACAACACAATCAATGCAGTAATGCCGATGAAAACCGCAAACCAGATAATGGGTTCTGCTGTCTGAGAAATAAATCCGCCAAAATAGTTGTCATTTGCTGCAGCTGCGGCACCGCCTGTTGCAAAAGCATACAGATACTTGGTTACCCATCCGCCGATGACAGAATAATAAGGCAGAATAATTGCCGGAATCACCGATGCCAATACGCCGATAAAGGTGTATTTTTTCTTTAAAGAGGAAAAGGCACCAATGGCACTGAGCCCCGTTTTTCTTCCAATGGCAATTTCTGCTGTCATTAAAGCAAAGCCAAAGGATACCGCCAATACAATATAAACCAACAGGAAAATTCCGCCGCCGTATTTTGCCGCCAGATAAGGAAACCGCCAAATGTTACCCAAACCAACAGCCGACCCTGCAGCAGCCAGCACAAAGCCGATTTTCCCCGTAAAGCTACTTCTGTTCTCGTTTTTCATGAAATCAACCTTCCTTTTTTGCACATTTCTTATATTGTACCACAGTTTTCCTTTTTCTGCAAGCAAAATCCGTTTTTTCTCTTGACTATCTAAAAAAAAGAGGGTAAAATAGAATATTGTGGAGGTTGATACGAATGAAAAATACGAAATTGAAAGGAAATTTAATTTTATTACTCACGTCACTGGTCTGGGGGATTTCCTTTATTTCCCAAAGCAAAGGGGTGGAGTTGATTTCCCCTGTTACCTTCAACGGTGTACGATGTATGTTGGGAGCCTTGGTGTTGATTCCTGTGATTTTGTTTCTGGACAACAACAAAAAAAGAAAAGGAATTTCTGTACAGGGATTTGATAAAACATTGCTGATTGGCGGAATTGTTTGCGGTACCTTTCTTTGTCTGGCAAGTACATTGCAAACTGCGGGTATGGTTTATACCAGTCCAGGAAAATCCGGCTTTATTACCGCTCTTTATATGATTATTATTCCCATTTTGGGACTCTTTATGGGAAAACGTCCCTCAATGACAATCATTCTATCTGTTTTGATTGCAACGGTGGGAATGTATCTGATGTGCATAGACTCTGCCTTTACTGTAAACAAGGGCGATGTATTAACCCTCATCTGTGCCTTTTTGTTTTCGGGTCATATTCTCGCCATTGACTACTTTTCTCCCAAGGTGGACGGTGTGAAACTTGCCTGCCTACAGTTTTTTGTGTCAGGTGCCTTGAATTTGATTACTATGTTTTTATTTGAAGAACCTGAGCTTCTTCCTATTTTAAATTGTTGGGGTGCTATTGGCTATTCGGGAATTATGTCCTGCGGAGTGGCATACACCCTCCAGATTGTAGGACAAAAATATACCGACCCCACCTCCGCATCCATTATTATGAGTCTGGAATCGGTATTTGCCACCCTGTCTACCGTTATTCTGATTGCCTTGGGTTGGAATTTGACAGGCGGTGCTCTGACAGCAAGAGAAATTACGGGATGTATTCTTATGTTTGCCGCAATTATTCTGGTTCAGTTTCCTGAAAAAAGAGTCAAATTTGTCGAAAATTATCTTGACAACCAACTATAATTATGTTACCATAAAATTATTAAAATGTGAACTGTTTCCAAAGAGAAAGAAAGTGGTGCAGAACGAATCAGCACGAGAGCGAACTCTGCCCTTGTGCTTTCTTTTTAGGATGTTTCACAAAAAAACAAAGGAGGTTTAAAATGAAAATTTTAAACAAGAAAAAGCTGTTGACTCTCTTTGTCTCTATCCTTGTTTTGCTTGCAGCTGCAACAGTTGTATTTGCAACAGGTGAAGGCGAAGAACCTGTGAACAAGATGTATGCTACCTTCTGGGCATTGGTACCCCCGTTGGTTGCCATTGCACTTGCTCTCATCACCAAGGAAGTATATTCCTCCCTGTTTATCGGTATCGTTCTGGGGGGACTGCTTTCTGCAAACTTAAACCCCGTCGGTGCGCTGGATAATATCTTAAACGATGGTATTATTGCCGCCGTTTCCGGCACAGCAGGTATTTTCGTCTTTTTGGTGATCTTAGGTGCTATGGTTGCTTTGATCAACAAAGCCGGCGGTTCTGCTGCTTTCGGCCGTTGGGCTGAGGTTCACATCAAAACCCGTGTGGGTGCTATGTTTGCAACCTTCATCTTAGGGGTTCTGATTTTTATTGACGACTATTTCAACTGTCTGACCGTAGGAAGCGTAATGCGCCCCGTTACTGACAGACACAAAATTTCCCGTGCAAAGCTTGCATTTTTGATTGATGCAACTGCGGCTCCTATCTGTATGATTGCCCCGGTATCCTCTTGGGCTGCTGCTGTTTCCGAATTTACGGAAGGCACCGGTTTTTCCGGTATCGAGCTGTTTGTCCGTGCCATTCCTTATAACTTCTATTCCTTGCTCATGTTTGTTTTCATCATTGCCATTACGCTGATGAAATTTGATTTCGGCCCCATGAAGCTGCACGAATTTAACGCAATGAACAAGGGCGATTTATTTACCAGCGAAAAAAATGACGTTGCTGAAGAGACTGAGCTGCAGGCAAATCCCAAAGGCCGTGTAATTGACCTGATTTTGCCGGTGATCGTTTTGGTTATACTGTCTATCGTCGGTCTGCTCTATGTTGGCGGTTTCTTTGCCGGAGATGACTTTATCACCGCTTTCGGTAACACCGATGCAACGGTAGGGTTGCCTTGGGGTGCGATTGTAGCATTGATTGTCACCATTATTTATCTAATTGCAAGAAGAGTCATTACCTTCAAAGAAGCAATGGAATGTATTCCCAAAGGCTTTAATGCAATGGTTCCCGCGATTCTTATCCTGACCTTTGCAACGGCTCTTAAGAACATGACAGGACTTTTGGGTGCTGCTGAATTTGTTGAAATGCTCATGGATTCTGCCGCTGCAGGATTGGCAAACTTCCTGCCTGCAATTATCTTCCTGGTAGCATGTGCTCTTGCTTTCTCCACCGGTACTTCCTGGGGAACCTTCGGTATTCTGATTCCTATCGTTACCGCAATTTTTGACCCCACAAGCGAACTGCTGATTATCGGTGTTTCTGCATGTCTGGCAGGTGCTGTATGCGGTGACCACTGCTCTCCTATTTCGGACACAACCATTATGTCCTCCGCAGGAAGCCAGTCAAACCACATCAACCACGTTTCCACTCAGCTGCCTTACACAATTACCGTGGCACTTATTTCTTTCGTTGTTTACTTACTGGCAGCACTGGTACAGAATGCATTCGTTCTGTTGCCTGTGGGTATTGTTCTGACACTGGTTACACTTTTTGTTATCAAACAGGTATCCGGCAAAAAAACAGTTGAGTAATTCTTTCATAAAAAAATACCCCCCGTTATATACGGGGGGATTTTTTATGAGAAATTATATTATGCAAGACCCATTACTTTCAGTACAATATAGATGACAAACAATGCAACAGAGATCCACATAACACTGCTGATTTCCTTTGCCTTACCAATGATGAGCTTTAAGATTACCCATGCCATCATACCAAACATGATACCGTTTGCAATGGAGTAGGTCAGAGGCATCATAACGATTGCCAAAAATGCTCCAATGGTATCAGCAGCATCACCGTTAAAGTCAACCTTCTTCACAGAGGACAGCATCAAAAGACCAACATACAGCATCGCAGGAGTGGTTGCAAAACCGGGGATTGCAGTAAACACAGGAGCCAAAACCAAGGATACAAAGAACAAAAGTCCTGTTACCACAGATGCCAGACCTGTTTTACCCCCTGCAGCAACACCTGCACTGGATTCAACATAGCTTGTAACGGTGGAAGTACCCAAAATTGCACCAACAGTAGTACCTACAGCATCCGCCATCAGAGCACCGCCTGCTTTCGGCAGTTTTCCTTCTTCATCCAACAAATCGCCTTTTTCTGCAACACCGATTAAGGTACCAACAGTATCAAAAATATCGGTGTACAGGAAGGTGAACATAATCAAAAGGAATGCAGGCAAATTCTTTGCAATGAATCCAAAATCAAAATCGCAGAACAAGGGAGCTTGAAAAGCATCCATGCTAAAGCTGGGAATAACAGAATAAACACCTGCTTCAATATCAACTACATACCAACCAACTAATTCTGCAACAATACCCAAAATCCAGGTAATGATAATACCAAGCAAGATTCCGCCGGGAACCTTATAATGCTGCAATACGCCGATAATCAGCAAACCTGCCAGTGCCAGTACAACACCGGGAGATGCCAGATTCCCCATTGCAACAGTTGTTGCAGGGTCAGCTACCACAATTTTAGCATTTAACAATGCAATGATGGTAATAAACAGACCGATACCGGCTGTAATACCAAATTTCAGGTTGTTGGGAATGGTGTTAACCAGTGCTTCACGGAACTTGAACAGAGAAAGAATCATAAAAATAATACCTTCAAACAAAATCGCCGTTAAAGCAACCTGATAAGAATATCCCATTGCACCGCATACGGTAAATGCAAAGAATGCATTGAGTCCCATACCGGAAGCCAAAGCAACAGGATAGTTGGCAAAGAACGCCATACACAGTGTTGCAATCCCTGCAGAGATTGCAGTTGCTGAAAACGCAGCGCCTCTGTTGATGCCTGCTATTTCCAGATAATTGGGATTGACCGCTAAGATATACGCCATTGCAAGGAATGTGGTAATACCCGCGATAATCTCGGTGCGAACGCTACTGCCGCGTTCTTTGATTTTGAAAAGCTTTTCCAGTTTTTCCATAGAGATTTCACTCCTCATCAAAATATTTTTACTCTTTTATTTTACAATATTTTCCCCTTTTTTTCAAGTTATTTCATGAATTTTCGACATTTTGGCACTTTAAACAAGAAAACTATTCTGTATTTGTAAAAAATGCTATAAAAAAAGAGTCAACCACTCGACTCTTTTTTACTTAACACTTTTTACGATAGCAACACCCATCTCCACCGTAAATTGTACGGTAAAAGTTCCAAATGCAAAAGAATAAATCCTTTGAGGGTCATCCTGATAAGAGGGTCTGGGGTCTTGCTCCAGCACCTTTGTCAGAGTGATTTTTTGTTCGGGAGTCAACCCACCATCATCTTCAAATACAACAGACAAGCGATACTCCCGTACCCCTTCTGCAAATCCTCCCCGGGCATTTGGATAGCTGTCTGCAAAGGGCAGATAAGGTTTGATGTCATAAATGGGTGTTCCGCTCATCAAATCCGCTCCCCGTACAGTAAGCACTCCCGGTTCTATTTTCTCCAGCCGAACCGCGGATAGTCCTAGTCCGTTAGGACGGAAAGGAGAACGGGTGGCAAACACGCCCATTCGTTTGTTCCCCCCAAGTCTTGGGGGACGAACTGTAGGTGACCACCCCTTTGACTCCGAAAATCCCCAAATCAACCAGATATGGGAAAACTCCTCCAACCCCCGAAATGCCTCCTCTCTGGCAAATTCAGGTTCTATCATAATTTTGGAGGTCAGCTCGTCAATCAATCCGCTTTGCCTGGGCAAACCGAACTTCTCCGGAAACTCATTTTCAATTCTTGCAATCACTTGTAATTCCATGTTCACCACTATCCTTTTATGGTTAATTCCACCGGGCAATGGTCTGACCCGAAAATTTCTGTATGAATGGATGCAGAAGATAATCTGTTTTCCAACGTCTGAGAAACAAGAAAATAATCAATCCGCCATCCTGCGTTTTTTTCTCTGGCACTGAATCGGTAAGACCACCAGGAATACACCCCTTCTGTGTCCGGATAAAAATACCGATAGGTGTCAATAAAACCGCTGTCCAGTAACCGACTCATTTTCTCCCGTTCCTGATCGGTAAAGCCTGCATTATTCCGATTGGTCTTTGGATTTTTCAAATCAATTTCCCTGTGTGCCACATTCAAATCCCCACACAAAATCACGGGTTTTCTGTTTTCCAATCCTTTCAGATAGAGGAAAAAGGCATCCTCCCACTTCATCCGATAATCCAACCGTTTCAGCTCATTTTGAGAATTCGGGGTATAGCAGGTTACCACAAAAAATTCGTCAAATTCAGCAGTAATCACCCGACCTTCCCGATCGTGCTCCTCAATCCCTATTCCGTAACAAACAGAAATGGGCTTTGTTTTACTGAAAAGTGCCGTCCCCGAATATCCCTTTTTTTCTGCAGAATTCCAATAGATATGATATTGGGGCAAAGAAAGCTCTGCCTGCCCCTCCTGCATCTTGGTTTCCTGCACACACAACACATCTGCGTCCAGGCGGTTTACAATCTCTTCAAACCCTTTCCCCAAACAGGCACGCAATCCGTTTACATTCCAGGAAATTAATTTCAATAGTATCACCTCACCTGTGCGTCTTCGTCCAATGCTTCAATATAAAAGCTGACAGGTCTGAACCCGTCATTGCAGGAAATCATGGCAGACTTTCTGTTTTTCATCCAACCCTCATAAATGTCTTCCCCGCCATGGGCAAGGGTCATCACAAATGCAGACATACTCTCCCACGCACTGTCGCATAACCCTTTCGGCTTTTGCCAGCCGTTCGTAATAAAAACCTGCCCCTCTTTCAAATCGCAAGCATGTGCAATCGGATTTTCATATTCGTCAATCAAATCATCGTACTGCGCCATTTTCATCACGGTAATTCTGCATTTTCTCATCGTATTCTAATCTCCTTTAATCGGTTTCTGCACGCCCTCCAATCAGGGCAAACCTTTTCCAGTTCCTCGTAAAACTTGGCGGAATGATTTGCGTGCAAAAAGTGGGTAAATTCATGGAGCACCACATACTCTATGCATTCATTGGGTGCATACATCAGATTTATATTAAATGTCAGAATCCCTTTTGCGGGATGACAGCTTCCCCAACGGGACACCATACTGCGAAATTTTATCTGCGGGTATTTGATTCCAAGGTGTTCGTAATAAGGATACACTTTCTTGCAAATTGTCAAAATGACATTTTGGATTTCTTCTTTAGAAAAATACCGCTTTTGAGGTTTTTTTGAATTCTTCTCAATCTGTTCTATGGCATTCAAAATAAACGCCTCCTTAGACAACACAAAGGTATCAACAAACTGCTCCGAAACTCTTTTATTCGCCGAAACATGAACCCTTCCGTCAGGCGTAATGCGGAGATTTATATTTTTTACTTTTTTATACTGAAGGTCATATTGAATGATTCGATTTTGAAATTCTACTGTTTTTATCATGACGCTTACTCTTATCCCATTCCGCCGTATTTTCAGTTCACTCTGCTGCTTTCTGAATCAAAAGCACCTGTTTTTGTGTTTCCAACACATCTGCTGTATTGAAAAGACTTATTTCTCCATTCACTTCTTTCAGAAAATCCTGTATCATTTCCGGACTTGTCTTTTCAAAAGAATAAACTTCTTTTTCAGACCGGAACACAAAAAGAGTTTCCTCCTTCAAATTAAAACGAGCCATCCCTTTTGTTCCCCACAGGGTAAACTCCCAATAAGTGGGAAGCATCTCAGAGCATTTCGGAGCCGCATAGGAAACATCAGCAGACACGGAAATATCCTCCATTTTTATTATAAACTGAGCACAGTCATGGAAATGAGGCTCCTGCTCTGCAAATGCATTCCATGTCTTGGCATAAATCACTTCGGTCAGATTTTTCCCTGTTATCAACCGCAGTAAATCAATGCCGTGAATAGCAATATCGTTAATGGTTCCGCCATGCTTTTCTGCTTCAAAATACCAGTTGGGCCGATTTCCGTAATCAAGGCAGTGTTGACCCGTGAAAGAAGCGATATGAACCCTTCCCAATTCTCCCGATTGTATCATTTCTTTTATTTTCTGCACCTGAGGCATGTACCGCAAATCAAGCATACAGCCAACCTTCAGCCCTGTTTGTTGGGTCAATTTCTGAATCTCTTCCAGTTCCTCCAAATTGGTGCACAAAGGCTTGTCAGCAATCACATGCTTTCCTGCCATCAAAGCTTTTATAATCCGTTTTCCGCGGATTCCGTAATAATCCCCTACAGCAACCGCATCCACTCTGTCATCACCGAGGAGCTCCTCATAAGAGGCATAAGAAAAAGAAATTCCTTTCTCTGCTTCTATTTGCTCTTTTACGGCAATATTTTCCTCGAAGCAGCCAATCAAATTCACCCCTTCGCACTGTTGTACACTGTCGTACAACGCAAGAATATGGCTGTGGCGAAATCCTGCAAATGCTATATTCACTCTTCTTCCTCCCTTCCCGTCATCTAATACTGTTTGCAATCACTAAAAGCAATGAGTCCGGTAAATACCGAACTCATTTATTTGTCTAAAAGAAAATCAATTTGTAGGTTTTATACTTGTGTTGCCTTCCGTTCAGCATATTGACACTACTGCATTGTCTTGGCTAACACATTCTCTTTACATGTTTGGAATATTGATTTCCACCGTTTTATTTTCCTCATAAGCACGGATGGTTGCATCGATGATATAAACAGGTGCTAAAAATTCCCGCAAATCCTCAACGCCCTTCCCTGTCTGAGTCATGTGGTAAAATTCCTTAAGCTCGGGCATGAAAAAGTCGCTTCCTATGGTAATGCTTTTGGAACTGCATTCATTTTTGTTGTTGTAAACGGTTACACCAAAACCGCTTCCGCCGAATGCAGTCACATTGTACTTCTCATAATGATATGTAATCTGAACTGTTTCTCCGTTTCGCACGGCGGAAACACTTTTTACATCGGTTCCGAATACTGCCGTTACCATCTGTACCAGATGCTGACCGTAAAACCAGAAGCCGCCGTACTCACCGTCAAGCTGAATAGGAGAAACAATGTGTCCTCCCAAAACGGTGTCCTTATTGTTTTTCACATATTCTGCCGCTTCCACGATTTCCTTCGTAAATACCAGAGAAGAGCCGCCGCAAATGGGAGAACCATATTCCTTCACCAGTTCAACCAGTTTTTCAGCATCCTCTACACTACCTACAACCGGCTTATCCAACCAAACCGGAATCCCTTTTTTCAGATATTCATAGGCAAATTTCAGATGATTTCTGCCGTCACGGGCAGTCACCATAATTGCATCCGCTTCATCCAGTTAATCATTGGAATGGTCTGCAAAATGAGGGCAAGCACTTCCCTCTGCAACCTTTTCATTTCCCAATTTTCCGTCCTCGGTATTCACATCTCCGTACACACCGATTAAGTCAAGCTCGGGATAATACTTTGAACCGTCTTTTCCCAGCAGGGTCGATGAAAATACCCATGCATGGCTGTTGTCTGTCCCTAAAATTGCTACTTTCATTTTTCTCACCTCTTAGTATAATGTAGGCAAAGGATTCTGTGCATGCACAAGCTCCATAACCCGAATCTGCTGCAAAGCCTGTTCCGCCTTCACTACCAGTTCTTCCCCATTCAACAGATGATTATATACATTCTGATAAAATTTCGGAACACCTACCGACAATGCATCCCCTTCCAATTTCTCCTCAAATTCATGCCAATCCAAGGTTTCTGAACAATAAGCAGGTGTTACTCCGTCTTCCTTTGTCATGGGGTTAAGATCCAATTCAGGCAATGGCTTTTCATCAAAATATTTCCATTTGAGAAAACTCATGCCGGCTTTTAAGCATCCTCTGTCGCCACCGATTTTATATAAGCAATCACTGTATCCGTCTACACAGCTGACTTCCACTTCGATCAAGGGACGAGCAGGGGCAGTTAAAGCAACCTTTGCAAAATCCTCAGCATCACCGGAGCTGTTAATCAGCTTCTTTACAGAAAATACATTGGGCAGAGCATCCACATTCAGCAAATCAATCGCCTGATCCATGGGATGAGGACCGGTATTCAGAAGAGCTCCTGCATACATACGATTAGAGCACTGCCAGTCCCACCGTCTGGAATAACTGGAAAAGGTAATCTGAATATGATGAATCTTTCCTAATTTTCCGCTTTCTATAATTTCTTTGATTCTGGTATAATAAGGAGCAAATCTGGAATTCTGAAATACCGCCAGCATTACATTATGTTTCTTAGCCGTATTCATTAAATCTTCGCATTCCATTGCATATTTGGAAAAAGGCTTTTCGGTGACTACATTAAATCCATGTTCCATTAAGTCCTTGGTAATGGGATAATGATTAGGAGAAACAGAGGCATTGGTTACAAAATCAATGTCTGTTCTCCCGAACAGTTCCTTGTAATCCTCATATACATCACAACCAAATTCTTTCTTTGCCTTTTCCCGTCTTGCCGGCATTTTGTCTACAACAGCAACTACTTCAAATAATTCTTTTGCTTCATCCTTCAGAAAATATTCTCCGTGGATGTCGCGTCCGCTTCTTCCTTGTCCGATCAGGGCAATTTTTAACCGTTTCATAGTACAAAACCTCCGATTCTGTCACTTAAAATTTATTGTTGCACAGCATCCGCTACCGAGTGCTGTGTTCCAAACAAGAGTAATAAAGATAATCAGGAAATATCTGCAATCAGTTCACAAATCTTAAATTCGTCATCAGCAGAAATCAGATCTGCTTCTGCGCTGATTACAATCAAGCCTTTGTCATCCCAGAACACATTTTTACCTAAAGATTCTGCAATCGCACGCAGAGGAATCATGGTTCTGTCGTTTAAGGTCTGTGCAGGAACATCCCGTTCGGTAACTGTTCCGTTTCCATTCATTTCCCTGCTGTTAATCTTAAGAAAAATGGTGTCACTTCCTGTTGGTATAACATAATACACTGCATCTGCAGCCAAAACAGGTGCACATAAGGCGGTAATCAACAACAAACAAAGTACAAATGCTATTTTATTTTGATTTTCCTCGCTTTTTTAAAACATTTCTTGCAAAGGGAAAATATGCACCTACTTCCTCAACTTGCTTTTATTATAACCTTTTTATGTAAAAATGGCAATCCAAAAACTTGTATAAAAAATTATGTTTTTTTGTTGAAACAGTTTGAAAAATTTTTCATAAGGTACTTGATTTTTTCATTTGAATCATGTAAAATATACTAGAAGGAGGTGCATAGCCGT
>JAZURC010000106.1:0-7357 GCA_045606005.1 Clostridia bacterium | reverse complement strand
TATTCAAAAGCCGTGACTGCTACTCACAGCAATAAACGATTTAACAATACAAATGTCATTTATTATATTATTGAAGGCAGCGGAACCATCATAATGTCAGATCGGAAAATTCCCATTGTTCCCGGAAAAATTTATTTCTATCCCTGTGTGAAACCGGAAGAATATACCTCCGTATTTCAACCGGACACAAAAATAGTACATGTTCTGTTTCAATGCAATCTGTACAGTGATCAGGATATTTTTGAAAGTATGCGCTACCCTCAATGTCTGGAGGACTTTTACCATTTGATTCCTGCCATAAAAGAAACGGTTCTTTCCAAAGAAACAGGAAAGCAAGTTTTACTTTCCCCTTTGGTTCAATTAAGCATTGCTCCCCTGTTCAAACAAATTGAGCCGTTCATAAACGATCAACTGATAAAAGGGAAAAAATACAGTGCTATCTTTGACTATATTAACCAAAATTTATATATTGATCTGACTACAGATAAAATTTCAAAAGAAACCGGTTTTTCCGTTTATACCCTAACTCACACCATTCCAAGAGAAATGGGATTTACCTTTAAGAAATACATTACAAACAGAATTTTACGGTTGGTCTGCTTCGAGTTGATTTATACAGAAACTTTAATTCGCAACATCGCTTTTAAATACCACTTCTCTACAGAAGGGTATTTTTCGGATTGGTTTTTCAAATTAACCGAAAAACGCCCCAAGGAATATCGTCAAAAATTCAGACAAACAGGGGATTACAGCTTCTATCAAAATTATATTTAAACATTGCATATAGAAATTTTTGATGCTAAGGGATTTTGACTACCAGGGCGGACTTTACGCCTTTTAAAAACCCTTCCTTCATCATGACTCTTTTTTCAAAGAAAAAGCACTATGCATACTTGTTGCATAATGCTTTAAAATGATTCCATTGATTACTATTTTTTAGTTCTGTTTCCTCAATTTTTTGTAATCGTTCCCAGAAAATCATTTCTTTTCTTTTGAACAATCACCGTTGCATTGATTCCGTCCACACTGTTTACTGTTTGGACAACCAATGCAAGCCTGACCATTCTTCTTTGCCTTATAAATATAGCGTAAGGCACCACCCACCGCAATGAAAATAATTGCAATCAGAATCACATTTTCCATCACTTATACCCTTGCCTTTTCCTTCTTTTCATTTTCTTTCAACGCATATTCCGCCTTTAGCTTCTTATGGGAATTTACCATAAGAGAAACAATGATTCCCATCATAACGGCAACCGCAATCAATCCGGGCAAAAAGCCTGAACCAACTGTTCCTTCGGTAATCAAAGTACCAATCTGATATACAAAATAGGCAATCGTATATCCTGTTGCCAGCTGCAAGCCTACCCCGCCCAGCATCCATTTTTTATCCTTAATTTCAGCATTCATGGCACCGATTGCAGCAAAGCAAGGAGGGGTAAAGAGATTAAACATCAGGCACGCAAGTGCCGCCGCTTTCGTAATCCCAAATACTGCCGCAACCTCGTTTGCACCACTCATCAGTGCAAGTTCTTCCGTATCAATAAAGTTAGTGACGCCATAGCAAACAGCCAAAGTGCCAACTACATTTTCTTTTGCAATAAATCCTGTCACAGCCGCTGCTGCCATTTGCCAAACACCGAATCCTAAAGGAATCAGCAAGAATGCAAAAGGAGTTGCAATAGACGCTAAAATAGAAGCATGTGCCATTCCTTCTTCCACCAATTCAAACTGCCAGTTAAATGCCTGCATAATCTGAACCAATGTGTTACAAACAAGAATAATGGTTCCCGCCTTCACGATGTATGCCCAACCGCGGGAACACATAGAAAGAAATGCTCGTTTCAAAGAAGGAAGCTTATATTCAGGCAATTCAATAATAAAGAAGGATTTGCGATTTTTATGCCCTGCAATCTTGTTGACCACCAAAGCACCCAGAAAAATCAATAGGATACCTGCAAAGTACATCAAGGTTCCAACCCAGGAAGCATCTGCAAAGAACACACCCGCAAACAACGCAATCACAGGAAGCTTTGCTCCGCAAGGCATAAAAGGTGTGAGCATAGCAGCGGCTCTCCGTTCTCTTTCGTTGCGAATGGTACGGCAAGCCATAATGCCAGGGATTGCACAACCTGTACCGATCACAAAGGGAATCACGGATTTACCGGACAGTCCAACCTTTTTGAAGATCGGGTCCAACACCACCGATACACGAGCCATATAACCACAGTCCTCCAGTAATGCAATCAGGAAATACATCACCATTACCAGAGGCAAAAATCCAACAACCGCTCCTACACCACCAATGATACCGTCAACCAAAATTGCCTGCAATAAGGGGTGGGTATTTTCCACAAGCCCCCCTACCCAACCTTGGAAGGCTTCAATCCAGGCGACCAACGTGTCTGCAAGCCAAGGACCAAAAGAGGATTGTGAAATATCGAATACCAAAAACATCACAACGGCAAAAATCGGAATGCCCAACCATTTGTTGGTTAACACTGCGTCTATTTTATCATTACTGTTTTTTTCTTTTGTGAGAACCTTTCTGGTTTCCACATTTTTTACAATTTCATTGACAAAGGCAAAGCGTGCCCTGTCAGCCGCTTCTACTGCCGCTTTGCTTGTCAAATCAATGTCACCCTGTTGATAAACCGCTTTTTGTTCCTTGCCAACCTGAGCGATTGCCGTATCCACTACGGCTTTTAAGCCGTCTGCCACTGTAGAAACCGTTTCAACCACAGGGCAGGCAAGTTTTGCTGACAGCGCCTCTGCATCAATGATCGTTTCTTTTTTCTCGTTTATATCACTTTTATTCAAGGCCACAACAACAGGAACGCCTAATTCCAAAAGCTGAGTGGTAAAGAACAAGCTACGGCTTAAATTGGTAGCATCCACAATGTTGATAATCACGTCAGGTTTTTCGTTCTTTACATAAGAACTTGTGATGCTTTCTTCTGATGTAAAGGGTGACATAGAGTAAGCACCGGGAAGGTCAACTGCAATCAACTCTTCTCCGCTGCTGCAGTATGCCTTTTTTATGGGATGTTCTTTCTTTTCTACGGTAACGCCTGCCCAGTTCCCCACCTTTTCATTTCGGTTGGTCAGAGCATTGTACATGGTCGTTTTACCGGAGTTTGGATTGCCCGCCAAAGCAATTCTCATGATAAATTCCTCCTTATATGAAGCCCTTGCGTTTTTTGCTTTACAAAGTTAGTTTCCGCTAACCAACGGGAAAAAATAAAAGTCATGCAAAAGCTACATTTAAATCAAAATAGCCTTTGCCAACTGGGTATCAATATTATATCTTCCGTCTTTAATAGAAACCACACATCCGCCTTTCAAATGAGATACCACGGTAATGGACTCACCGCTATAGCATCCAAGTGAAAATAAAAATGCATTCAATTCCTCATCGTCGATTTCAATCTCTTTGATGATGTACTCTTGTCCTTCAATCGCCTCTGTTAAGTTCATTATAATCACCCGTTTTGTTCGTTCTGCAATATGTATTTGCGAATAATTAGTCAAGACTAACTAACTTTCCTTGAATAGTTTAACATAACGAACCGGATTTGTCAACCCTTTTTTCAAAATTTTCTCAATTTTTATGTACGAAAAAAGACACCTGATCAAAATGATAAGATGTCTTTTAAAACTATAATAATCTGAATATCCACGATAACAGAGGCACACCGGAAATCAGCCAGCTTATTCCGCCAAGCCAAATCACCAAGGAAAGCGGAAACAGATAAAACAGCTTGGTTTCTGAAATTTCAGCAGTTTCCTTAACTCCCAAATACAATGCAAGCACACTCAGAACAATACCGCCAAAGAGTACCAAGTAGACTGCATCGGGAACAAAAGCACCCAAAATCGCTGTTACCATTCCGACAAGTCCGCTTGCCAGAAGGGAAGTTCCCACAGCACCTGTTATTTTGGACAATCCCTTGGGGATTCCAAAGCTTCCGGTTAATAAAAGCAACAATAAAATCAGGAACAAATCAGCTAACAGTACCGTTCCTGCCAACTGGAAAAACAACACAACAATACTTGAGCCTGTATGTGCCAGATATTGTCCAAAGGGAATTGCCTGTTCGAAAAATCCCAGACTATATCCTACCTGCACCCGTGCTGTCAGATAAATGCAAAATCCTCCTGCAATCAAAAGCGCCTGTAGCAGACAAGATAAGATTCCTACCCCTTTATCCGCAAATTCTCCCGCCTGTCTGATTGCTGAAACAGGCTGAGAAACAAAATGGGTCAGCACTGATAAAAATCGGGCAAAAGCATTCGGTGGTCTTTTCACAGCAATCTGCGGTGCGGGAGGATCGAAGTTTAAAAATCCATCCGATTTATCCGTTTCTATTGTTTCCTCTGCAAATTCAGGCACCGTTACCTCCTCCGAAGTACGGCAACCGCAAAGCTCTCCGTCTTCCAATTCTTTTCCGCAATATTTACAAAACATAAGAAGCCTCCTTTACGGTAATAATTTGATTTTGGACAAGCCTTCCGGAGTTGAAATCAGAATTTGTCCGTTTTTTTCTGCAACAATAATATTTTCCAGACCGATAATACGGATTCTGCTGCCGTCGGGATGCACCAGACAATCCTTACAATCAATCTGACGGCTGTCACCCAACAACACATTCCCCGCTTCATCTGCTTGATCTGCGTAATGCTGCTGCAGGGAAAGAAATCCCCCTAAATCAGACCATTGGGGATCCACAGGAAGCACAGCCACATTGTCTGATTGTTCCAAAACGCCCACATCCACCGAAATAACGGGGCATGCCTCCAGCGCCTTTTCAGGTGTCATAGAAGCAAAGGCTTCGGACACAGAAGGGCAATGAGCCGCAACCTCCTTTTGAAACAGTTCTGAATCGAACAGAAAGATACCACTGTTCCATAAGTATCCTTCCCGCAAATAGTTCTTTGCGGTTTCGTAATCCGGTTTTTCACAAAACCGGTCCACACGAAAGCCTGTTCCCAAAGCAGTTCCCCGCTTGATATATCCATATCCCGTTTCGGGACGGTCAGGTAAAATTCCGAAGGTCACAATGAACTCTTTCGCCAAAGCTTCTGCCTGCAAAACAGCATCGGTAAGCACCTTCGGGTTTCCCACAGAATGGTCACAAGGAAGCGCCGCAATGGTCCCCCCTCCCCGTTTTGCAATTTCCAAAACGCCCAACATCAAAGCAGGCAATGTTCCTCTGGGAGCAGGTTCGTATAAAATATTTTCTTCAGGAATCGAAACAGAAAGCTCCTCTAATTGTTCCTTAATTTGTTCTTTATAAATCCGTCCCGTCAAAACCAGAATATGAGCCTCATCCGTAAATTCCAGACACCGTTTTACTGTTTGCTGCAACAGGGAACACTCTTCTCCCTGCAGACGGATAAATTGCTTTGGATAAGAAACGGTAGAAAGAGGCCAAAGCCTTGTTCCGCCGCCACCTGCCAACAATAATGCGTACATTTCCTTCCTCCTAACGAATTTGTCCGTTTCCGTAAATAATATATTTGGTAGTCGTCAGTTCCTTCAAGCCCATAGGACCCCGGGCATGAATTTTCTGCGTGCTGATTCCGATTTCCGCACCAAAACCAAACTCAAAGCCGTCGGTGAACCGAGTAGATGCATTGACATACACCGCCGCCGAATCCACCTGCTGCAAAAATTTCTGAGATGCAGCATAATTTTCCGTTACAATCGCTTCGGAATGACGGGTACTGTATTTTGCAATATGGTTGATTGCCTCGTCTATATCTTCCACTACTTTTACCGCCAGAATATAATCTAAAAACTCTGTTCCGTAATCCTCCTCCGTAGCAAGAGTGCATGGAATCAGCTTACAGGTTTCCTCACAACCGCGAAGTGCTACGCCTGCCTTTGTCAAAGCATCATAAGCAAGGGGCAAAAATTCCTTTGCTTTTGCCCTATGCACAAGCAGAGTTTCCGCCGCATTACAGACGGAAGGACGGGAGGCTTTTGCGTTAACAATAATCTCTGTTGCCATGGCTACATCCGCACTTTCGTCCACATATACATGGCAATTTCCTGTCCCCGTTTCAATCACGGGAACGGTTGCATTCTGTACCACGGAAGAAATCAAGCCTGCTCCCCCACGGGGAATCAGAACATCAATCAGGCCATTGGCTTTCATCATAGCAATTGCAGTTTCACGGTCTGTATCTTCCACCAAGGAAACACAGGAGGCAGGCAGTCCTGAACTCTCCAGTGCCGAACGCATCACCTTTGCAATGATTTTATTAGAACAGATAGCATCGCTTCCCCCCCGTAAAATTACGGCATTCCCTGATTTTAAGCAAAGCGCAGCTGCGTCTGCCGTGACATTGGGACGGGACTCGTAAATAATCCCAATGACCCCCAAGGGAACTCTCTTTTGTCCGATGGTGAGTCCGTTGGGACGCTGCCACATGGAAAGCACCTCTCCTACAGGGTCAGGTAACGCCGCCACCTGACGAACCCCCTCAGCCATAGCCCCGATTCTTCCTTCATCCAATCTGAGACGATCCAGCATTTGCTTCGGGGTTCCTTTTTGAACCGCCTTTTCAATATCAATTTCATTTTCTTTGATTATCAAGCGAGCATTTTCTTCCAGGGCATCTGCAATGGCAAGCAAGGCCTGATTCTTTTCCCCTGATGAGCTGACCGCAAGCACTCTTGCCCCTTGTCTTGCCGCTTTTCCTAAGCGTTCTATTAATTCATTCATTGCGTTATCCTCTTTTCCGAAATAAGGTTCCCTTAAAGTTCCCTTCAAAAATATCAAATAATATTTCAGGATTCTCTCCGTTTGCAATAATCATATCACAACCTGCATCCGTTGCAATTTCAGCCGCAGCTAATTTAGTCACCATACCGCCTGTACCCCGACGGGACCCTGCACCGCTGGCTCCCTGTTTGATTTCCTCTGTCATTTTCTCTACAACAGGAATCAGAACAGCATCTCCGTATTGATGGGGGTCTTTGTCATAAAGACCGTCAATATCAGAAAGAAGAATCAACAAATCCGCATGAATCAGCTTGGCAACCAAAGCGGATAAGGTATCATTGTCGCCAAATTCAATTTCTTCAGTTGCAACCGTATCGTTTTCATTCACAATAGGAATTGCTTCATATTCCATTAACTGGTCAAAGGTATTGGTAACATTCTGCTTTTTCAGCTCCGTTTCCAGGTCTGCCTTGGTCAGCAGAATCTGTGCAACCGTCTGGCAGTATTCCGCAAAAAAACGGTCGTAAATGGACATAAGCTCGCATTGCCCCACAGCTGCGACCGCCTGTTTTCCCTGCATGGTTTTAGGCTTTGCTTTTAAGGACAGCTTCCCTACGCCTACCCCC
>JAZURC010000105.1:0-2358 GCA_045606005.1 Clostridia bacterium | reverse complement strand
GCGAGGGGAGTTGAACCCCTGTCCGAAAATAAATCCACGCAACTTTCTCCGGGTGGAGCAGAACATTAACATTCCCTCACCGATAACCGGTTCTGCGCGCTTATCGGCTTGGTAGCTTCATTGTTCATGCCGGGGGCAAAGCTTACCCCGGTCACGTTGACCGCTTCATGACATTCTATCCCAAGTCGCGGTGGTCAAGGGTAGAACGTCCGCCTGTAATGAGGCGGAATGCAGCGTTACGCTGCTACTAATTCTCTATTAGCGTTTAATTTTAAAAATTCCGGATTTTAAAGTGGCTCCGGACCACTACCCGCTTATCACGCTTCACTATCCCCGTCGAAACCCTTACGCCCCCAGGGATTACTTTTATTATACCATACAAAGAGGAAAATAACAAGTGGAAAATTATCTATTTTTTAAGGCTCGTTCCATTTGGCGTTGTGCATCATGCTTTGCCTGAGTATCTCGTTTATCATATAATTTTTTCCCTTTGGCAACCGCCAATTCTACCTTGATACGGGCACCGCTGAAGTAAAGACTTAAGGGAACTAAGGTGTAACCTTCTTGTTTCACAAGACCAAAGAGTTTGTTAATTTCCCGTTTGTGAAGAAGCAATTTTCTGGGACGCAACGGGTCCCGATTAAAAATATTTCCTTTTTCATAAGGACTGATATGCATTCCCAGAAGAAAGGCTTCTCCGTTTTTGATTTCCACATAGGAATCCTTCAGGTTACCGTGAGCGGCGCGCAGGGACTTTACCTCTGTGCCGCACAGCTCGATTCCTGCTTCCATGGTTTCTATGATGAAGTAATCGTGTCTCGCTTTTTTGTTCTGCAGTATTATTTTTCCGTTCATTGTTTTCCTCTTCCTCTATTACAAAATCAATCTGCCGAAGGGCAGGCTTTGCATCAATCAGCCGTACCAAAACCGAATCACCAATGCGGTAGGTTTTTCCTGTACGGATACCTAACAGCATCATTTGTTCTTCCACATACTGAAATTCATCCTCTTCCAAAGAAACAAGACGAACCAAGCCTTCTACCGTGTTGTCCAATTCTACAAACATTCCGAAGGAAGTGATTCCCGAAACCGTTCCTTCAAAGGAATCTCCGATAAATTGCTGCATGAATTCGGCTTTTTTCATATCGTCAATATCCCGCTCGATTTCTTCTGCATTTCGTTCTGTACCGCTGCATTGACCGGCGGCTTCGTCAATCAGCTTCTTCCAGTATTCTTTTCTTTTTTCACTCATAGCACCTTTTTGTAATTCCTTTAACACGCGATGAACAATCAAATCGGGGTATCGTCGGATGGGGGAGGTGAAATGACAGTAAAATTTCGCCGCAAGACCAAAATGCCCTAAATTTTCCCCTTTATATTCCGCTTTCATTAGGGAGCGGAGCATCATGGTGGATAAGATTCGTTCCTCCCGTTTGCCCTTGCACTCATTCAAAATTTCCTGCAGTGCTCTTGGGTGAGGCTCGGCAGAACCTTTTAGGGAGTAACCGAAATTCTTTGCCAATTTGGCAAATACCTCCATTTTGTCTGCGTTGGGTGTTTCGTGTACCCGATACATCAAGGGAACACCAAGCCAGAATACATGCTCTGCCACCGTTTCATTTGCCAGTAGCATAAATTCTTCAATAATATGGTTGGAAACGGTAATTTCATATTTCTCTATGGAAATGGGTTTTCCCTTTTTATCCAGTAAAATTTTTGCCTCCGGAAAGTCAAAATCCAAACTTCCCCGATGGACTCTTTTTTGATGCAGAATGTCTGCCAACTCCTGCATTAACTCAAAATGCTCCCGTAAATGGTCGTATTCATGGTAATCAGGGTCCTCCAAGGTTTTGGTTACATTATGATAGGTCATTCGGTAACTGGAATGAATCACCCCGGGAACAATATTGTAATCTGTGACCTTTCCTTTTTGGTCAACGGTCATTTCTATGGATAGGGTCAGTCGGTCCACATTGGGTCGCAAACTGCATATACCATTGGACAGGCTTTCGGGAAGCATGGGAATCACTCTGTCCACCAGATACACACTGGTTCCCCGATTATATGCTTCTTTATCCAAAGGACTGCCCGGCTTTACATAATGACTCACATCTGCAATATGAACGCCTAAAACATAGGTGCCGTTTTCTGACTTTTCCAGAGAAATGGCATCATCAAAATCCTTTGCATCATCCCCGTCGATGGTCAGCACCAGCTTGTCCCGAAAATCCTTTCGGTCTTTTAAATCCTGTTCCGATACACGGTCTGGAATCGGCGAGGATAAAACCTCCTCCGAAAACGCATCACGGATACCAAATCGGCGTAATGCGGAACGTATGAGAAGTCGGATCGTAGCCA
>JAZURC010000104.1:0-6214 GCA_045606005.1 Clostridia bacterium | reverse complement strand
AGTATTGTCATAATGCAAACTCCCCTCATTCATAAATCTATTTCAACATATATTTTTTACATCCATTAATTGCGACACATAAGGTTTAGATGCAAACCTTTCAAAGGCTCCCTTGTGTAAAGGGAGCTGTCAGCGTAGCTGACTGAGGGATTGTTTTGCTTTTTTACAACCCCTCCGAGTTTGCTTTACAACCCCTCCGTTTCGCTTTCGCTCAACACCTCCCCTTACACAGGGGAGGCTTTTTCTTTCGACAACATTCGACATTTCTTAATTGCGAGGCATAAGGTTTAGATGCCAAGTTTCTTGACTGCAGGTTCGTGACAAGTTAAGAATAAAAAATATGTGTTTTAAATACCGCAGATTTCTTCAACACATTTTTTTGCTATCTTAATTTCTGTTTGTGGAACTTCTTCATCAAAATCAGAAAATGTATTGTTTATAACATCATTTCCCGTCAGCATTTTATACCAAAGCAACCCAAGTGCATATCTGCCAAGACCTAAACTTGCATGGAATGTATCTCTATGTACTTTCTCTATTCCTGAGTCTATAAGTCTTTGAAAAATTTTTCCTGATGGTATAACTAAATCTGCATTGATTGCTTCAGCCGCTTTTTCATATGATACCTCTATATCTTTAAACATATTGCTATGATTGCTATACCCCATTTCAACATTTAGACGATGAGAGTCTTGTTCGTATGCCCATGTTTGATGAATTGCAATTTTTGCTTTGGGCACGCATAGTCTTACATACTCAACTATTTTATTAAGATATGGTTGATAAGTTTCATAATAAGGTGATTTTGAGCTAACTTGTTGAATTGTTACAACATCCCAATCACGATTTAAAAGCGCATCCTTTAATGATACCTTAAAACCTGTGCTTTCTCCATTCATTGCAAGCATATATGCTTTTTCCTCACTTATCATATTTCTATAGTGAAGTGAAAGAGGACATCCTCCTATATAAATATTGAATGTGTTAAGAGTACATCCATCAGCCTTTGCAATCCGATGCAAATACCTTTGAGCATCCTGTGAAAAACTATTTCCTATTGATAAAATATTCATTGATATTACCTCCTATATGTTGTTTTTTGTTTTTTTATCAAGCTTTCTGTTCCTGAAATAGAGAAGAAAATCTATAAATACCATAATAAAGTTCAAAAAATAGAAGAATAACACATACCAGTTTGATGCTAAACTGCTCATATATTTTTCGTTTATAAACTTACCGGTTATTCCCGCAACATAACCCAAAAGAATTAAGCATAAAAAGCCAAGACTTTTTCCTTTTGCAGTTCTCGCTTTATATGACTTAATCACATTCAAAGGCCAAGAAATACCAAAACTGATAATCATCATCATTTCACAAATTTCATAAATTTCCATAACAACTCTCCTTAAAATATTATTTTATTAGTAATGTCAGGGTAGTCGAAAATATTCGACAATCTTTTTATGATTTTGTCAAATTAGGGACAAAATTTTTGTCGATATGCAAACTCAAGTTTGCTCGATATTTTTACTATCGTAAAATCGATATGTTTTTCGCTTTGCTCAAAACTCGATATGATATGAATCCTCGTCGCATCAGCGACATATCGAGTGCGTAGCACATATCGAGTCATTTATGACATATCGAGAATTCTGCAAGAATTCATATCGACGATTTCATCTCTGATGAAATCATTATAACACAAATTCTCTCTCTTTACAAGCATAATTTCCGTTACAAAAACATAGAGTGTACGGGTGATTCATTTGAAACGAGTGGGATTGTTACTTATAAACGGAACCGTTTCTGCCATAACCTCTTTTCTCATGAGTGGAATCGGTGTCTGGTTCAGTCTGTTTTTAACACAAAAAATCGGGACAGCCATGATGGGGCATTATCAACTGATGATGTCAATCTATTCCTTTGGGGTGACCTTTGCCTCCTCAGGGGCAAATTTTGCCACCATGCGGTTGATTTCGGAAAACAGAGAGGCAAAGCTCTCCGGAATTTTGAAAAAGTGTTTTTTGTATTCCGCTGTTTTCGGATTGGGGGGCTGCGGTGCTTTGCTGATTCTTGCACCTTTGTTGAGTCAATCAGTACTCCATCAAAGCAACGCCCTTTTGCCCCTCCGCATTATGGCATTATCCCTTCCCTTTGTTGCCGCATCGGGCATTTTGGCTGGATATTTTACCGCTGTCAGAAAAGTATATAAAACCGCGGTGATTCAAATTGGTGAGCAGCTGTTAAAAATCGGGCTGACCTTAGGCTTTTTATCCGTCCTTCTCCCTCGGGGAGAGGAATATGCCTGTCTTGCTCTGATTCTTGCAGGAGCACTGGGAGAAGGGATCAGTTTTCTTGCCTCGTTTGGTCTGTATCGGATTGACAGAAGAAAGGACAAAGGGTCCAAAAAAGCAACGGGGGGATTATTGCGTATTGCGCTTCCTATTGCCCTGTCCTCTTATTTGCGGTCGGGATTGGTGACAGTCAAGCATCTGCTGGTGCCTTCTCAACTGCAAAAGTACGGCATGAGCCACCGTCAGGCAGTTTCCGCCTTTGGAATGATTCACGGAATTGTGCTTCCCATCCTTCTGCTTCCCACATCTTTGCTCTTTTCCTTTTCTAATTTAATGATACCGGAAGTGGCGGAGGTACGGGCAAAAAGCGGAAACCACGGTCGAAGAATGACCTATTTTATTGACCGAAGCATACAATTAACCTTGTTATTTTCCATTGGTACGGCAGGCTTTTTGTTTTTCTTTGCAGAGGAGCTGATGGCGGCATCTGGAAATCAGGAACCCTGCGCCGTTTACTTAAAAATGCTTGCCCTGATTGTTCCGATAATGTACTTAGACCATACGGTGGATAATATGCTCAAAGGCTTAGATGAGCAAGTGCAATCCATGAAATATAATATTATTGATTCTGCCGTTGGGTTAGTTTTGCTGTTTGTTTTGTTGCCGCGATTTGGAACGGCAGGATATGTCTTTGTAATTTGCTTTAGTGAGATTTTAAATTTTACTTTGAGCTTTCGCCGATTATCAAAGGTTTCCTGCTTTCATTTGCTTTTAATGAGGGGAATTGTGCTTCCCTTGCTTTGCACAGTTATCTCTGTTTCCCTTGGGAAATTTACTGCACTGTTTTTTGGACTGGAGCATACCTCGTTTTTGATTTTGGCAGGAATTCTGAGCCTGTTCTGTTATCTTGCCCTACTCCGCCTCACAGGGTGTTTCAATAAAGAGGACACCTTATGGGTCAAGGGAATTTTTCGTTTGCATTAAAAAGGGGTTGTAGCAAAACGCACAGACCGCATAAAGCAGGAAAATAGCAAAATAAGGCTATCAGGAATTTTAAATTGAAGGAAATTTAAGAAATATCAATGTAGAAATTTGTTTGACAACAAATTTCACAGAATAAATTGCTTTATGCTATAAACAAACATCGCCTCTCGCCGTATCCACATACGGCTTCGGGTAACCAAAAGCAAGGGTAAGCCTTGCTTTTGCTCGGTTTGTTCATTCTGCACTATTTTTCCCCAACCCCAAAGGGGCAGTAGCAAGGTTATTTTGCTACTGCCCCTTTTCATCAATCATAAAATTTACTTAAGAATGCGGCAGTTCGTTCATTTTTTGGATTGTCTATGACTTCTTCGGGTGTACCGTCATCTGCAATGACCCCGTCATCCATAAAGATAATCCTGTTTGCCACATGGCGGGCAAACTCAATTTCATGAGTGACAATGACCATGGTGTGGTCCTTTGCCGCCAAATCCTTAATGACCTTTAAAATTTCTCCTGTCAGCTCAGGGTCCAATGCAGAGGTAGGTTCGTCAAAGAACAATACCTTCGGCTCCAACGCCAGAGCACGGGCGATGGACACCCGCTGCTGCTGTCCTCCTGACAACTCACAGGGATAATTGTCATGTTTCTCCGAAAGCCCCACTCTGTCCAACAGGGCTTTTGCTTTTTGGCGAATCTCCCCTTCTATCTGCTTTTTGTTCTGTTTGTAATCAGGGCGCTCCTTTGCCAACAGTAAGGGTGCCAGCATTACATTTTTCAATGCACTGTACTGAGGAAACAGATTGAACTGCTGAAATACCAATCCGAAATTCAACTGATTTTTTCTGATTTGAGCGGCAGAGTAGTTCTTTTTCTCCTCTCCGTCAAATACCATTTCGCCATCAACAAAGATTTGTCCCGTATCTGCCTTTTCCAAAAAGTTAAGACAACGAAGCAGGGTGGTTTTTCCGCTTCCCGAGGAGCCTAAAATGGCAACAACATCCCCTTGTTCAATGGAAAAATCGATGCCCTTTAATACTTCGGTTTTGTCAAATCGTTTTGTCAGATTTTTCACTTCCAGTATGCTCATCCCTATCACCCCCTGTAATAATTCAGCTTTCTTTCAATATATCCGGACAAAATGGTTAATACCCCGCAGAAAACAAGGTAGAAAATTCCGGAATAAAACAGAGGCCAAATCAACGCCTGAGAGGTAATAAAATTGTTTGCCACTCTGGTAATTTCCACAACAGAAATAATTCTTGCAAGAGACGTGTCTTTAATCAGCGTCATAATTTCGTTAAAGGTGGGGGGAACAATTCTTTTGATGACCTGTAACAAAACAATTTTAAAGAAAATCTGGGTTTTGGTCATTCCCAATACCTGACCTGCTTCATACTGTCCTTTGGGAATGGATTCAATGCCCCCTCTGAAAATTTCGGAAAAGTAGCAGGCATAATTCACCACAAACGCCACGATTGCCGCATCAAGACGGTTTAAAGATTCTCCATGCCACAACAACCCCGGACCAAAGAAAACAAGCATAATCTGAAGCATCAAGGGGGTTCCTCTGATAATCCAGATAAAAATTTTGGTCACCCAGGCAAGAGGCTTGATCTTGCTCATGGAGCCAAACGAAAGAATCAGCCCCAAGGGCAGAGAGGCAACAAGGGTGATGACAAATATGATAATATTAAATTGAAAGCCTTCCAGCAGTTTTCCGGTTACCAGTCCCAGTTGATTCCAATCCATCATGATTTCCCTTTCAAACACAGGAAAAACTAAGACCGTCCGGCCTTAGTTTTTGCCCGTATGTCAAATTACAAATTTTTATTTGCAGATGTTTACTTCGTATTTGTTGCCCAGTTCTTCCATTGTGCCGTCAGCAATCAGAGCATCAAATGCTTCATCCACTTTTGCAACAACATCGCTGCCCTTTCTGAAACCAACGCCATAGAACTCAACAGCCAGATCCAGACCAGAAACAATCTGCAGATCTTCATAGCTTGTTCCTTCTCCAACCATAGCGTTTGCCAGAGTAACATCCAGAACAACGGCATCAGCAGTACCTGCTTTTACTTCCATCAAACCGTCTGTCTGCTTTGCAACAGCAGTATAATTTGCTTTGGAAAGGTCTGCATCGTCTGCAATCGCAGTTTCCCCTGCAGAAGAAATTTCTGCAACCAGATTTGCAGCAGACAGGGATGCAGCATCTGTATATTTGTCAGCATCTGCCTTTCTGATTACTACAACCTGTTTGTTTTCAATGTAAGGCTTGGAGAAAGAAATGTTTTCTTTTCTTTCTTCTGTAATGGTAAAGCCGTTCCAGATACAGTCAAGGTTCTTTGCGTTCAATTCGATTTCCTTGGTGTCCCAATCAATTTCGATAAATTCGGGAGTAACGCCCAGCTTTTCGCATACCGCTTCTGCAAGCTCGGTGTCAAATCCGGTGAAGTTACCGTCGTCATCGGTATAGTTCATGGGAGCATAAACTGTGTAGCCAATTACCATGGTGCCTTTGTCAGTAATGTAAGCCAGATCGGAATCTGTTTGTTCTGCTTGGTTGTTGGCGCATCCGGCAAATGCCAAAACCACCAACACCAAAGCCAATGTTAAAGATAAAATTTTCTTGTTCATAATAAGAACCAACCTTTCATTTTTTATTTGCATAAACATTTTACCACTTTACCGCAATAAAGTCAAGAGTTTTTTGAAAATTTTTTCCTTCCGCCTTTTTTTCATACGAAAAATTGACAAAACTGCATGTATTTTCTTGACAGTTTTCCTTTGGTTGGGTATAATAGAGAAGGGAGGAATAAACAATGAAAAAATGGAAACTGACAGGGCAAGGACAAATTCTGATCATTGGATTGCTTTTGATTTTTGCCTATAAAATTATTAACAATTTTGAATACATTTGGTTTGCCTTTTTAAAGGTG
>JAZURC010000103.1:0-3859 GCA_045606005.1 Clostridia bacterium | reverse complement strand
GCATCTGCCTTACAAGCAGAGGGTCACAGGTTCGAGCCCTGTTGTGCCCACCATAAAGGACTTGCAAATGCAAGTTCTTTGTTTTTTCATTAAATCATAGACATCAGCCTATCCTATTTTTTGATAGGCTTTTATCATTCTCGAATCAGTTGCCTTAATGTCTTTTTATATTCAGTCGGAGTACAACCTTTATACCGTTTGAACCATCTTGTAAAATAAGAGAGTTCACAAAAATCAAATTGATTTGATATTTCTTTTAAAGACAAATCAGTGTAAATAAGTAACTGTTCAATTTGTGACATCAGTTTATCATGAATGTATTGTTTGACAGTTATCTTATTGTCCTTTGCAAATGTTTTTGTAAAAAATCCAATAGAATAATTGGTTTGTTCTGCTATTTCATTCAATCTGAGATTCATAGATAGATGTTCGGTAATATATCGGAATACTTTTTCGTATTTTTTTACCAATCCAATATGATCACTTAAATCAATTTGGCTCATTTCCAAAAATTTAACTGTATATTCCATGCACATATTTTTCATTTCAAATATCGATAAATACCCCTCATTTTGAAACAATTGTTGCATTTTCAAAACATCCTCCATACAATTCCTGAGCACCAGAGGTTTGGACAGATTGGTAAATAAATCATTCAGGTTTCCTAAATACAAATTAAAAAGCAACGTAATTTCCACCGACTCCTGACTGTATTCCCAACTGCATTTTACATGATTTCCAATCATAAAAACATCTCCGGCATTTAATTCGATATCTTGCCCTTCAAAGGACAGAGTTGCACTCCCCTGAATCAAAAAATGCAAAGAGTTAATAGTATGTTGAAAATCTTTGTCAACCAACGACCTGCTGATAAATCCCGGATTGATTTGCGAATAGTTGTGATCCTTTAATTCAAAGGACAAATGGTTATAGATAAATTGCATTTCTTCATTTCTTAAACTGATAAATTCAAATTTGTTTTGTTGAGGAAGGTACTTTCCATGGGATTTTATCATGGTTTTTTCACCTCGCGGAATAAAAAGTCAAATCATATCCTTATTTTTTCATTGTAAATTTACTATATCACAATTATAATAGAAATGCAAGAAAAATTTGAAAGGATTTGAAAATTATGAATTGTAAAGTTGTAAACAAAAACCAAGAAATATCAATTTTGCAACCTGTTATCAAAGAGGATGATGAAAAAATCGTAATTTCCATTGATAACAGTCTGATTCCTGACGACTGTCATCACATTGATTTCTGCCCGGATTTTTTAACAAGCGGTGTTGATGAAAAGGGTTATGCGATTGCTCCGAGAGGAACTAAAGAAGGCGGAACCATGCTTTGCAGATTTACTGAAAAGGAAGATTGTGAATATATTTCTGACAGTAACTATATGCCTATCTTTGGTTTTAAAACTTCTCAACATACAATTTTTGCAGTTGTAACGGGTATGACATTTGAGTACAAGATTGTTGTTGGTGTTCGCAATCATGAGCATTATATCTTCCCCCGTTTCTTTGTCAGCAGTCAAACAAAGTATGAACCGATTTCAATTACCTATTATAAGCTTCCTGTGGGCAGTGACTACAATGATATGGCAGCTCTTTACCGCAGCATCAAAAATCCTGTACCGTTAAAGGAAAAAGTAAAAAACAGTCCTGAATTACTGTACGGAATGCAATCCTTTGAATTGAGAATCCGCATGGCATGGAAGCCCGTTCCCTCCCCTGTCAAATATCAGACACCGGAAAACGAGCCTGAAGTGATTGTTGGTTGTACTTTTGGTCGAGCAAAAGAGATTCTGAATCGGTTAAAAGAAAAGAATGTGGATAAGGTGGAAGTATGCCTTGTTGGGGTTGAAACAAAGGGACATGACGGCAGATGGCCTCAATTATTGCCGATTGAAGAGACAATCGGTGGCGAAACAGAAATGAAAGAGCTTTGTGAATACGGAAAGTCTTTAGGATATCAGATGGTTGTTCACACCAACAGTACGGAAATGTATCAGATTTCTGCCGATTGGGATGAAAATGATTTAATCGTGACCGAAGACGGCGAGTATTCCAAGGATGAAATTTACTGGGGCGGCGGTCTGCCTTTTCATATCTGTCCTGAAAGAACTGTTCCTTACACAGAACGAAATTTAAAGGTCATTTCAGAGGCGGGATTCAGAGGATTGCATTACATTGACGTATTATCCAACTTCCCACCCAGAAATTGTTATAGCAAAGAGCATCCCATGACTGCAAAGCAATCAGCAGAAACTATATGTAAAATTGCTGAAAGATGCCGTGAGTTATTTGGCGGCTTTGCTTCCGAAGGGGGATTTGACTATTTATCTGACGGATTGGATTATGCTCTTTATACAAGCTACAATTTATATGGGGAGCAGCATCCGGTTTGCGATGAAACCATACCCTTCTGGCAACTGGTATTCCACGGAAGTATTCTTTACAATCCTTCCACAGAAACCGTCAATTTTGGTGTAAAGGATGAAAAGAGTCATTTGAAATTTATTGAATACGGCGGCAGACCTTTGGGATATTTTAATTCTAAATACGTCACTGATAACACTGAAGACGAAGAAGGTGGCTGCGGTAACTGGATGGGTAAAGAAGATTTACTGTGCGAAACAGAAGAGCAGCTGGATGTTGCAGTCGACGCGATTTCCAATATGTACGAAGAATATCAAAAGCTTTGGGAACTGCAGTTTGAAACGATGGTACGCCATGAAAAACGTGCTGACGGTGTTTATCAGGTCACTTATTCTGACGGCACAGTCATTACAGTTGACTACAATCAAAATACATATACGGTGAAATGAAAATGAATCAAAAAAAATTAACTATAACCTTTATGTTTTTATATTTACTGCCTTGGGGAACACAATGCCTGATTGATAATTTTATTCCTGTATTTGTCAATTCACTCTCCTTTGCCAATGAAAAAACTGTAGGACAAGTAACTGCGATTGGGGCTATTGTAACAATGATTACCCAGCTGTTATGGACAACAGTTGCAGACAGATCAAAAAACAAGGGAAACGTTTTGGCAGTTTCCCTTGCTATGTTGGCAATCAGTTCAGCTTTGTTTTTGTTTGTGGAACAAAATCTGATTCGTTTGTTTACAATTACAATTTTATTTTATTCTTGTTATATGGTTTATCAACCCTTGATTGACAGTATTGTGGGAGAAAACTATGAGAAAACCGGAAAATCATTCGGTTTTATTCGTTCCTTTGCCTCCTTGGGATACGCGTTGACGGGATTGGTTTTCGGTTTTGTGAATCACGAATCACCCAAAAGTTTTTTCTATTACGTCATTGCTCTTTCACTATTATCAATCATTGTTGCTAAATTTGTTCCTGATTCTGCAAACAAAAAAACGGAAAAGCAAAAAACAGAAAGAGGCTTTCGCAATAAAAACTTTATTTTGTTTCTTTTGTTTACCTTGTTGTTATTTATTCAAACATCAATGGTGACCACCTTCTTCCCTGTTTATTATTCTGAACTAAATGACAGTCTTGGAATGTTGAGCATTGCAATCGGTGCAGGGACTTTTTTGGAATGGGGTATCATGAGTTTGTTAGGCAAAAAAATTGAAAACACCTCACCAAAAATCATATTCTTACTCATTACTGTTGCAGCATTGCTGAGAAGCTTATCAATTTACTTGATTCAAAATGAATATTTGATTTTAATATCCGTATTTTTAAATGGGGTGTTATTCGGTATTTTATGGTCAGCTGTCACTCCCTATTTAACAAAAATACTCCCTGTTCATCAATTAACCGGTGCCCAAGGAGTGTTTACAATAATCGCATTTGGTATTGCAAAATTCATCGGTTCTTATT
>JAZURC010000102.1:0-4068 GCA_045606005.1 Clostridia bacterium | reverse complement strand
TCATTTCCCCTTGGTTGTATGGCAGACAGGTTCAGGCACTCAGTCTAACATGAACACCAATGAAGTCATTGCAAATCGTGGCAATCAGATTGCCGGAGAAAAGCTTCTTCATCCCAATGATGATGTGAATATGAGCCAATCCTCCAATGATACTTTCCCTACTGCAATGCACATTGCAGCAGTGCTTATAATAGAAGATAAGCTGATTCCCGCCTGCGAAACCCTGATTGCCACCTTCAAACGTCTGGAAAAAGAAAATGAAGGAATCGTAAAAAGCGGAAGAACTCATCTGCAGGATGCCACACCCATTACCTTCAGTCAGGAAATCAGCGGATGGCGTTCCAGTTTAGAGCGGGATGTGGAACTGCTGAAAAAATCCGTTGACCCCTTACGGGAACTGGCACTGGGGGGAACTGCTGTAGGAACGGGCCTCAATGCACCCGCAAACTTTGGCGAAGTGGTTGCAAAAAAGGTTTCTGCGTTAACAGAAAAAAGATTTGTAACCGCGCCCAATAAATTCCATGCTTTAACCTCAAAGGATGAGCTTGTTTTTGCCCATGGTGCCATTAAGTCAGTGGCTTGTGACATGATGAAGATTGCCAATGATGTTCGTTGGCTGGCAAGCGGTCCCAGAGACGGACTTGGTGAAATTTTCATTCCTGAAAACGAACCCGGTTCCTCCATTATGCCCGGTAAAGTAAACCCCACTCAATGCGAAGCGGTTACCATGGTAGCCGTTCAGGTGATGGGAAATGATGTAGCAGTAGGAATGGCAGCATCTCAGGGAAATTTTGAACTGAATGTATTCATGCCCGTTTGTATTTATAATTTTTTGCAGTCAGGAAGATTATTGTCCGAAGCCATTTTATCCTTTCATAAAAACTGTGCAGTGGGCATCAAAGCCAATAAGGAAAAGATGCATCACAATCTGCACAATTCTCTGATGCTTGTAACCGCACTCAATCCTTATATCGGTTATGAAAATGCCGCAAAAACGGCAAAAAAAGCATTTCAGGACAATATTTCCCTGAAAGAAGCTTGCGTTGAACTGGGCTTTTTGACAGCTGAAAAATTTGATGAAGTGTTCCATCCTGAACAAATGGTTTGATAGGAGGAAAAACAATGAATGTAGCTTATTTCCCCGGCTGTACGTTAAAAACAAAGGCGCGGGAGTTAGATCAATATGCAAGAAAGTGTGCAGAAAAATTAGGCATTACATTGGAAGAAATTGAAAACTGGCAGTGTTGCGGCGGCGTGTTCACCACCTCCCGTGATGAAATTGCCACCAAGCTATCTTCCGTAAGAGCTTTGTCTGCGGCTAAGATGAAAAATCAGACTTTGGTTACGGTTTGCTCTGCCTGTCATAATGTGATCAAGAAGACCAACCATTGTATGCAGACAGATGAGGAATTTGCCTCTAAAGTGAACAATTATCTTGGAGAAGACGCTTACAACGGCGAAACAAAAGTACTTCATTATTTAGAACTTCTTCGTGACACCGTAGGCTTTGACAAGATAAAAGAAGCGGTTGTCAATCCTCTGAAGGATAAGAAAATCGGTGCTTATTATGGTTGTCTGTTGCTTCGTCCCAATTCCGTGATGAAAATGGATGACCCTGAAAACCCTTCCATTATGGAGGATTTGCTTCGTGCATTGGGAGCGGAGGTTGTAGTATATCCTTACAGAAACGAATGTTGCGGCGGCTATATTGCAATGGAAAATCCGGAGTCTGCGAAAAAGAGAAGCAGTAATGTGACCGAAAGTGCTAAATTGGGGGGAGCGGACATGATTGTGACCGCCTGTCCCTTATGCAAATATAATTTAGAGAAAAACGGTACCCAAATCCCTGTGGTTTATCTGACCGAATTGTTGGCAGAAGCTCTTGGTGTAAAGGAGGATGACAATGAATAACAATATAAAGCATCTTCAAAAGGAAATCATCCGTTCCAGCGGCGTAACCCCAAAAAAATGTATGTGTTGCGGAAAATGCACCGCTACCTGCCCCGCCTTTGATGAAATGGAATACCATCCTCATCAGTTTGTGAATATGGTAGAAACGGGCGATATTGAGCCTTTGTTAAACTCTCAATCCTTGTATCAATGTCTGTCTTGCTTTGCCTGTATTGACCGTTGTCCCCGCGGGGTAGAACCTGCAAAGCTGATAGAAGCAGTGAGACTTCAAGTGATTCGCAAGCAAGGCGCAAATCACATGACGGCAGACGATGTACCTGCCAAATTAGATGATGACTTGCCCCAACAGGCAATCGTCAGTGCGTTCAGAAAATACACGAAGTAAGGAGGAAAAGACAAAATGCAAAGAATTGGCGTATTCGTATGTTGGTGCGGAAGTAACATTGCTGGCACGGTGGATGTTGAGGCAGTCTCCCATGCTTTACAATCAGAGCCCGGTGTTGTCTTTTCCACCAATTATCAATATATGTGCTCTCAGGCGGGTCAGGATTTGATGAAAAATGCCATACATGAGCACAAGCTGACCGGAATCGTTGTGTGTTCCTGTTCCCCCAGAATGCATGAGGCAACCTTCCGAAAAGCGGCTCAATCGGCAGGCATTAACCCTTATATGGTGGAAATTGCCAACATTCGTGAGCAATGCTCATGGGTGCATAAGGATATGGCAATCGGAACAGAAAAAGCCATTATTTTAGGAAAAGCTGCTGTTGCAAAGGTGAACTTAAACGCACCGTTAACACCCGGTGAAAGCCCTGTGACCAAAAGAGCCTTGGTGATTGGCGGTGGAATTGCAGGGATTCAGACGGCTTTGGATATTGCAGATGCAGGGTTTCCTGTTGACATTGTGGAAACCAAGCCTACCATTGGGGGGAAAATGGCTCAGCTGGATAAAACCTTCCCCACCCTTGACTGTGCGGCATGTATTCTCACTCCGAAAATGGTGGATGTTGCACAACACGAAAACATCCGTATTTTCTCCTACAGTGAGGTAACGGATGTAAAAGGGTTTGTAGGTAATTTTGATGTAACAATCAAGATAAAAGCCCGTTTTGTTGATGAAACAAAATGTACAGGTTGCGGAGAATGTACCGAAAAGTGTCCTATGAAAAAGGTTCCTAATGAGTTTAATTTAGGCATGGACAATCGCCGTGCTGTTTATATTCCTTTTGCACAGGCGGTACCCAAAGTGGCAACCATTGATGCAGACCACTGTAATATGCTCAAAAACGGCAAGTGCGGTATTTGTGCCAAGGTGTGTGCCGCAGGTGCCATTGATTACACCCAGAAGGAGAAAATTATTGAGGAAAAGTACGGTGCAATCATTGCCGCTACCGGTTTTAATCCCATTAGCATGGAACAGTTTGACGAGTATGCATACAATCAGTCCAAGGATGTGATTACCTCTTTGGAATTTGAACGGCTGACCAATGCGGCAGGTCCCTCTGCAGGAAAGCTGGTTCGTCCTTCTGACGGACGGCATCCTCACACAATCGTATTTGTACAGTGCGTTGGTTCCCGTTGTGCAGCCTGTGCGGAAAAAGGCAAGGAATACTGCTCTAAAATCTGCTGTATGTACACGGCAAAGCACGCCATGCTGACCCGTGACAAATACCCCGATACGGAAGTATATGTCTTTTATATTGATGTCCGTACCCCGGGTAAAAGCTTTGATGAATTTTATCGCCGTGCGGTAGAAGAATACGGCGTTCATTATATTAAAGGTATGGTAGGAAAGGTAGCTCCCCAGGGGGATAAGCTAATGGTTCAAGGCTCCGACCTTCTTGCCAATAAGCAGCTGCATATTGAAGCAGATTTGGTGGTATTGGCAGCGGCAATCGAGCCTGATAAATCCGCCCGTCCCCTTGCGACCATGCTGACTGCAAGTATGGATACCAACGATTTCTTTACCGAGGCTCATCCGAAGCTTCGTCCCGTCGAGAGTCCCACCGCAGGTGTGTTCCTCTCCGGCGTTGCCCAGGGTCCCAAGGATATCCCCGAGACCGTCGCCCAGGCGGGTGCCGCGGCCTCCAAGGTCATCGGTCTGCTGTCCAAGAACAAGCTTAAGGGCAATCCCTGTGTGGCCGGTTCCGATGAGCT
>JAZURC010000101.1:0-6877 GCA_045606005.1 Clostridia bacterium | reverse complement strand
ACAGCAGTACCCCAGGAATAAGGAATATCGTTGTCACGACGGTAGATATTGGCTCTGGGGTTGTCCCAGGAACGGAATACTGCCTTTACAGCACCCATCAACTGTTCCTTGGGATCGGAGGGGAAATCTTCACCTATTTTTGCCTTGTATTCGGCTTTAAACAAGGAAGCCAATTCCTTCAGCTCTTCAGCAGTCAGGTCAACATCTAAAGTAACGCCCTTCTTTTCCTTCATTTCGTCAATCAGGACTTCAAAATACTTCTTGCCGACCTCCATTACTACGTCAGAATACATCTGGATAAATCTTCTGTAGCAATCATACGCCCATCTGGGATTTCCTGACTTTTCAGCCATAACTTCTACAACTTCTTCATTCAGACCCAAATTCAGAATGGTATCCATCATACCGGGCATGGAAGCTCTTGCGCCGGATCTTACAGAAACCAACAAAGGATTTTCGTGGTCACCGAATTTCTTACCGGTAATTTCTTCCATTTTAGTAATGTGTTCCATAATCTGCGCTTGGATGTCATCATTGATTTTTTTGCCATCCTCATAATACTGGGTACAAGCTTCTGTAGAAATTGTAAAACCTTGAGGTACAGGCAGTCCCAGTTTGGTCATTTCTGCCAGATTTGCACCTTTTCCGCCCAACAGGTTACGCATGGTAGCGTCGCCTTCGCTGAACAAATACACGTACTTTTTGTTCATGTGTATGCCTCCTAATAGAATTATTCATTGCCATTTGTATCTTTTATTCTAAATCTGTTCATTTATCGGATACTTTATTCTACGTATGCGAAAAAAGATACCGGCTCTATCTTACGTATTATACCATTATTTTCACATTTTGTAAAGAGATTTCTTTAAATTTAAAGCAAACTTTTTAAAAATTCCAAGGTTTTTGGTTGTTTTTCCATGCATTGAAGCAAAAAAGCTTCGCATACAAAGGAAAATTCCGGAATCCGTTGTTCTGACAAGGAAAAGGAAAAAGGATTGTTTGCTGTCAGAATAAATTGCATTGCCCTTAATACAGATGTTGAAAGTTTCGTTTCTGTTTCACCGCACTCGTCACAAACAACCCCTCCTGACTGAAAAGAAAAGCGTTGAAAAGAGTGGTCCTTTCCGCAATGAACACAGTGAAACAAAGAAGGAGAAAACCCCATCTCTGCAGCAGCGCGAAGTTCAAACACCCCTTTGACCTGCCACACAGGCTTTTTCGCTTCCAACATAGCAAGCGCATTTAATAACAGTTTCATAAGTGATTCGTTTTCCAGCTGCTCTCCCGAAGTGATTTCGCAAAGGTAAGCACCGCAGGACATGGTAAGTAAATCCTCGCTAATCCGATGAAAGCTACGAATCAGCTCGCATTCGTTCAGCTGATAGACATTTCTTCCCTCGAACAAAACAAAACGACTGTAACAAAACAAGCCCGCGCCGGTACAACGGCGTTTTCCGCCCCGCACCCCTCGGGCTGAAACACTGACGGTACCCCAATCCTTTGTGAATACCGTCAGCATCTTATCTTGTTCACCATATTTGGTTTCCCGAAGGACAATCCCTTCCGTCTTCACCAGTCCCATACGCCTTATGGTCAGCACTCTTTTCTTCCAAGTGTTTCAGTGCTTCCTCCTGTTTATACAATAAAAAAGCTTCTATATTTCCGCTGTTACAAAAACAATTCCATGCAAATTGATCTAAATTCATGATATTCCCCTCCTGACAAAAATAGTGTTTCCTATTGGGATACAGGGATACCATGTAAAAATTTACTTTTGTTCTTCGTAGCCAAAATTTTTAATTAAATAATCATTATTCCGCCAATCTTCTTTCACTTTAACCCAAAGCTCAAGATGAACCTTGCAATCTAAAAACCGTTCCAACTCTCTGCGGGCAGAGGTGCCAATTTTTTTCATCATGGCACCGTTTTTCCCGATTAGAATCATTTTATGACTGGATTTTTCCGTGTAAATCACTGCATTGATTCGACATAAATCGTTTTCCGTCTTCATTCTCTCTACTTCTACCGCAACTCCGTGAGGAACCTCCTGTGACAAAAACCTGAGAACCTTTTCCCGAATCAATTCAGCGGCAATCTGCCGTTCGGATTGGTCGGTCACCATATCCTCGGGAAAATAACGGGGACCGTAGGGCAAAAACTTTTTCATGACAGCAATCAGCTCGTCCACTCCGTCCCGTTTCAATGCACTGATGGGAATGACCGATTCGAAATTACATAATTCAGAATATTTTTCAATCAGAGGTAGCAATTTCTCTTTCGGCACCAAATCCACCTTGTTAATCACCAAAATGACAGCAGAACGGGAGGCACGAAGCTTTTTCAGCAATTCTTCTTCCTCTCCCGACTTTGTTGCATCTATCATAAACAACACCAAATCCATATCGTCCAAGGCAGAAAATGCGGCATTAACCATAAAATTACCCAACTTGTTTTTCGGCTTATGCACACCGGGCGTATCCACAAATACAATCTGAGATTCCTCGTCCTGATACACCGCGGTAATCTGATTTCTGGTGGTTTGGGGCTTGTTGGAAACAATGGATATTTTCTGCCCCACCAATTCATTGATTAAGGTTGATTTTCCTACATTCGGTCGTCCTACAACAGTTGCAAAACCGGATTTAAATTGTTCCATTTATTCTTCCTCCCGTGTCAAAGATAAAGCGGTCAACACTGCTTCCTCGTGTTTACGCATAACTTGTCTTTCTTCTTCTTCCATGTGGTCATACCCAAGCAAGTGCAGTAAGGAATGGATTGCCAGAAAAGCTGTTTCCCGTTCTATACTGTGTCCGTATTCCTTCGCCTGTTCTTCTGCCCGTTCCGAAGATATGACAATATCTCCCAGATATACCCGTCCTGTTTCCGGGTCCAAATCCTCAGGTCCCACTTGATACTCTTCCCCCGGAATCAATTCCAGCATGGGAAAAGAAAGGACATCCGTTGCCTTGTCAATCCCTCTTTGCTCATAATTGATCTGACGAATTTCCTCGTTATCCGTAAAGCAGATGCTGACTTCCGCATCGAAAGGGATGTGTTCCAGCTCTGCTCCCTTCTCCAGCACCTTCTCAATCAATGATTGAAAGGAACATTCTTCCTCAAATAAAATCTTAATTCTCATTGTCACTCTCCTGATAAGCAACCCGTTTATGATAATATGCTTTTAATGTATGGACAAAGCTTGCCTTGATTTGTTCTAACTCTGCCAAGGTAATATTACATTCAGAGAATTGACCGTCCCGAAGCTTTCCTTCCACCAAACGGTCCACATACCGTTCCATTGCCTCGGGGGAATCGTCCGTCATTGTCCGAATTGCTGCCTCCACCGTATCTGCAAGCATGACGATTGCCATTTCCCGACTTTGAGGCTTAGGCCCTGCATAACGGAAGGGTTCAATTTCAACATCGGGATTTGTTTCCTTTGCCTTCTGATAAAAATACATGGTTGCTGTGGTGCCGTGATGCTGCTGAATAAAATCAGTCAATCGCTTGGGCATTCTATATTGCTGTGCAATCTTCACCCCGTCATCAGGATGCTTTAAAATAATATCTGCACTTTCCTGAGGGGATAATCGATCATGAGGGTTGTCCACCAACTGATTTTCTTTGAACATAATAGGTTGCTTCAATTTTCCTACATCGTGATAATAAGCACCCACCCGTGTCAACAAAGGATCTGCCCCTACAATATGAGCTGCATTTTCTGCAAGATTCCCCACCATAAGGCTATGCTGATAGGTTCCGGGAGCCTCTATCATCAATCGTTTTAATAAGGGATGCTCCGAATTTGTCATTTCAAGCAGTTGGAAGGGAGTCAACAAATGAAAGATTGCCTCCAGAACGGGCAAAATTCCCATAGCAACAATACCGGAAAGCAAAACACCGATTGCCATCAAAACACCGTTAACAACCGCATCGCGGACCACGTTATTTTCCATCATTTCCCAACAAATAATCATTGCCCCTTCAAACAATGCAACAGGCAAACAATAATAGAAAATTTTGGTTCTGCTGCGGATGTTTTTCAACAAAGAAATCATAATACTTCCGCCAATCAGGTTGATCAGAAAAAAGGCAAGATCGCCACGCATTGTCAAGGCGGTAACCGCACAAATCAAAAAGTGGACGAGAGACGCTGCTTTTGCTTTACACAATATGGCAGAAACAATCGCCAATGTAAGCACAGGGATCAAATTACGATTCAAATCAGACTGCCAAATAAAGAAACAAAGAATCAGCAGCATAATCCCGTATGCTGAAATAATTGCCGCAGTCAGAGGCCAGCGGACAGACATTTCACCATATTTTCCCTTGAGAAAATACAGAAAATAGAAAAACAAAAGGAGTACAACTGCAATTAACCCAAAATAAGTAGATAGATTAGAAAAATCTGCCTTTCTGATGTATCCCATTTCCTTCATCATCGCATAATCCGCTTCTTCAATCCGTTCTCCGCGACCGATAATCTTTTCACCTTTCTGGTAAACAATGGGATCCACCTCGGAAGCCGCTTTTTCCTTTGCCGCCTTCGTGCCTTCCGGATCATAGGTCTTATTTGGCTTTAACAACGCAGAAACCAAATTATAAGCAATCCTTCTGCCACTCTGACTTAAATTTTTTTCATTCAGACTTTCACTTAAAAAGGCGTAGCCTTCATCGGGTGATTCTGCATCAAGTCCGTGTTTCATTGTTTCCTTCGATGCCTCTGTACACCCCTTCGAAAAACGTTCCAGCTCAGATCTGCTCATAGCAAAAATGTCCTGCCAATCCTCTCGACTGACTGCACTGCTTGAAATTTCGCTGTCGCTTAACTCCGATGCTTTATCATATTTTCCCCACAGCTCCGTAATTCTTGCAAGAACTTCTCCTAAGGTTTTTTCCACCTCGTCTGACACTGTCAAATCATAGCTGTATTGCTTTTGTACATAATCACGGGCATCATTTCGCAATTTTTCCGTAGTCAGCTTGTCCGTAATCAAACCGGAAGCATAAATATCCACAGGACAAATATCCCCTGCCTCAATGTTATACTGTTTTGGCATAAATCCTTTTATGGTGACAAACACCGTTGCCGTAATTGCAGCAAGAATCAATAAAATAATGAATCCGCTTTTTCGTCCTGTTTTTTTCAATTAGGATTCCCTCCCTTTGGCTTGTCCGGTTTTTGCCGTTTGGCCTCGTATTTTTCATAAGCCTTGATAATTTTCCGAACCAGAGGATGCCGAACCACATCCAAATCGGAAAATTTCATAATCTTAATATCCTCAATGTGCTCAAGCACTTTCATAGCTTCCTTTAAACCCGAACGAACCCCACCGGGTAAATCAATCTGGGTTACATCACCGGTAATTACCGCTTTTGAGCCAAAGCCGATTCTGGTTAAAAACATCTTCATTTGTTCAGGTGTGGTATTCTGAGCCTCATCCAGAATAATAAAGCTGTCATCCAAGGTTCGTCCGCGCATATATGCCAAGGGGGCAATTTCAATGGAGCCTCGTTCCACATACTTTTGATAGCTCTCTACCCCAAGCATTTCATACAATGCATCATATAAGGGGCGAAGATAAGGGTCTACCTTGTTTTGCAAATCACCCGGTAAAAAACCAAGCTTTTCCCCTGCTTCTACTGCGGGTCGGGTCAAAATAATGCGACTGACCTCCTTTGCCCGAAAGGCTTTCACCGCCATGGCAACTGCAAGGTAGGTTTTCCCCGTTCCTGCAGGACCGATTCCCAGCACAACTGTATTGTCCTCTATGGCTTCCACATATCGTTTCTGCCCCATGGTTTTGGGCTTTAAGGGCTTTCCTCTGGCGGTAAGACAAATACAATCCTTTGCCAGCTCCTCGGTTTTATCTGCATCTCCCGACTCAGCCATTGAAATCAGATATTGAATGGTTTGTTCATCAATGGGTTCTGACCGTTCTGCAAACCGAGCCAACTGTACAACGACCGCACGGCATTTTTCGGTTTCCTCTTCCGATTCTCCCGTAATACGGATTTCTTCACCACGGTTTACAATCTGCACACCATAATTTTTTTCCAGTAATTTCACGTTGGCATCAAAGCTACCCATTACTTCCATTGCCTGCTCCACGCTATTCACTGTTACTGTTTTTTGTATCATCCCATAATTCTCCTTGTATTTCCGGTTCAAATAATTTCTGTACTGCAATATTTTCAAGACATTCAAAGATACATTCTGTTTTTAAACTGCCCTGCTCTGTGACATGAACATTGCGTGTCACTGAAACAAGCTCTGCTCCTTCCGGCATCTCCATAGACAATTCCTTTGTCAATTCCTCCTCTGCCAGATTGCCTGCTTCCTCCACGGTAAGCTCTTGACGGCTTATATTTACCTCACGAATGACACGCTTTACCAAAGCAATTTTTCCGCTTTTCCATACAGTTTCTTCTATTGTATCACATTTCGGATACAAATTTCCACTATTTCCGAAAAAATTTATAAATATTTTTGAAATTTTTATCCCATAACGGGTTTTTTGTTGTCCGGTCAGCTCTTTTTTCTCCAAAATCATGGGTTGAATTTTGCTTTTGTGAGTCCATGTTCTTGCAATAACCTCTCCAAAGGAATGAACCGGAACAGGAGTTTCTATGTCAACACCCTTTAACGACGACACCAAAAGCTGACCCTCCGATACCGTATCACCAACCTTGACCACTGCTTCTCCTTCTTTGACAAGCATGAGTTCTACCACACCGTCTTTTGTTGCAATCAGGTCACAGGGTTGGTTTGCCGGCAACATTTTCGGAACAGGCTCTCTCTCTTTGATTTCTACCGTCACATCTGTTCCCTTAATGGTAATGCCTGCCCATGATACAGTATCAAGCTGCTGTAAAA
>JAZURC010000100.1:0-3739 GCA_045606005.1 Clostridia bacterium | reverse complement strand
CAAATTCTTCCCCCACTCTTTTGCCTACAATCTGATCCTCAAAACCGGGGATAAACTGACCGGAGCTCAGTTCCAGATTGTGATTTTCACCCTTACCGCCTTCAAATGCAACGCCGTCTGCAAAGCCTTCATAATCGATTACAGCAGTATCGCCCAGTTTTGCTTCACGTTCTTCAACGGTGACCAGACGGGAGTTCCGTTCTGCCATGGAAGAAATTTCCTTATCAACATCCTCATCGGTTACATTATACTCAATTTTGGGAATTTCTATACCTTTATAGTTTTCGATTGTTACTTCAGGCTTTACAGTAACCTTAGCAGTCAGAAGTAAATCTACATCCTCTCCGATTTCCTTTACATCAACTTCAGGGCGGTCAACAGGAGTGATTCCTGCTTCTTTCACTGCTGCATCGTAAGCATCGGGGAATACAAAATTAATTGCATCATCATAAAATACTTCGGGTCCGTACATTTTTTCAATAATAAATTTGGGGGCCTTACCCTTACGGAAACCGGGAATGTTAATCTTCTTCACATTTTTACGATAGGCTTTCATCACCCCGTCCTGAAAGGTTTTCCGGTCAATGGAAAACTCCAGTTCTACTACATTTTCTTCAATATTTGTTACTTTTACTGACATAATTAATTCCTCCATATTCTTTGGTTCATAATATTTTATATGTTTTTTCGTTACGCCAAACGGATGGGTGAAAAATTCAGATAATCGCAGGACACCAGATGAAAACGAATCCCTTCCGTTTCCTCAGGCAAACGGCCGTCAAAACGCGGTCCGTGAAGATGTCCGTATATGACCTGACTGACTCCATAGTTATGAAACAGTTTCATGTGCTCTCCGCTCAGCCTGCCGCTCAAATCAATCGGCGGGTAGTGGAGGCAACAAACAACGGTTTCACAACCTCTTGCACTTTCCAGCGAAAGCTGCAAACGTTGAAGCTCTCGTTCCCAAAGATGGGCGTCCTCAGCCATGTTACCATGATTACACCAACCCCTTGTTCCGCATATCCCTGTGTTTTCCCAGAGATAGCTGTTATTATACAAAAAGCGAAGGGAGGTAAATTCCTTTTCCTCCGCATATTCACGCATTTTTTTGGCAGTTGTCCACCAATAATCGTGGTTTCCCTTACCAATAATTTTCTGCCCATTTAACTGATGAATAAACCGAAAGTCTGCCTCTGTTTCCTCAAGATAGGTTGCCCAGGAAATATCTCCCGGTATCAGTACCCAATCCTCAGGGGTAATGACGCTGTTCCATTGCTCCATCAACCTGTTTTCATAATCTTTCCAGCCGAATACATCCATGGGCTTATCTGTTCCGAAGGAAAGATGTAAATCGGAAATTCCATAGAGTGCCATGGGTTACATCCCCAAAAAGCTGCTGACAGCACCATACATTCCGTCTTTATTCACAACGCCGTCAAAACGGACAGGCAGTTGTTCCAGCTCGTTTAATGACGCAGGAAGCTCCAATCCTGTTTTATCAGCCAGATTGTGCAATAATTGAAATTCGGAAACATTTTTGGTTTCGTTCCCCAGCGCACGGCTGACGCAAGCGTTGAACTTAAAGGGACTTGCAGTGGATGCAATCACACATTTTGCCGTATCTCCGGTCTTGGTAGTATATTTTTCATAAACCCCGTACCCGACGGCGGTGTGAGGATCCATAACATAACCGTTTTCTGCATACATTTTTGCAATCATCTGCTCTGTTTCTGCATCATCACAGCAATCCGCCCAAAGAAGTTCCTGCAAGCTTTGCTTCAATTCATCAGGCACCTGATACTTTCCTGTTTCAGACAGATGTTTCATCAAACCACGAACTGTTTCTTCATCACTCAGATGATACAGCAGTCTTTCCAGATTACTGGAAATTAAAATATCCATAGACGGAGATTCGGTTACATAAAAATCACGGTTTTTATCATAAACGCCTGTACGGATAAAGTCGGTCAGAATTTTATTCCGATTGGACGCACAAATCAGTTTCCCAATCGGCACACCTGCCACTTTTGCATAGTAAGCGGCTAAAATGTTACCAAAATTACCGGTAGGAACTACCACATTTATGGTTTCACCTAATTCTATTTCGCCCTTATCTACCATTTCACAGTAAGCATGCACATAGTACACAATCTGAGGCACTAACCGTCCCCAGTTAATGGAATTGGCAGACGAAAAATCAAAGCCGTTGTCATTCATCTTTGCGCGGTATTCCTTATCGGTGAAAATCTGCTTCACAAAGGCTTGCACATCATCAAAATTACCCTTTACGCCCGATGCAAACACATTGTTCCCCTTTTGGGTTACCATCTGCAACCGCTGAATTTTGCTGACCCCTTGGTCGGGATAAAACACAGCAATCCGAGTCCCTTCCACATCTGCAAAACCGGCAAGTGCGGCTTTTCCTGTATCCCCGGAGGTAGCAACCAAAATCACTACCGTTTTATCCTGTCCTTGTTTTTTCATGGAAGTCGTCAGAAAATAGGGTAAAATCTGCAGTGCCATATCTTTGAACGCGCAGGTAGGTCCGTGCCACAGTTCCAAAAAGGAAACCTGATCGGTCACGGAACAAACAGGTGCTATTGTTTCAGAACCAAAATGCTCAACCGTATAGGCACCACTGACACAATGTTCAATTTCCTCCGTTGTAAAATCCGTCAGATAATCAGAAAGCACTGCCATGGCACGCTGACGGTAAGTCATATGAAGAAGCTTTTTTACATCAATAGACGGAATGGATTCAGGAACAAATAACCCCCCGTCCTCTGCCAAACCGGACAGAATGGCTTTTGACGCTGTTACCACATTTTTTTCATTTCTTGTACTATAATAACGCAAGTGTGTCACCTCGCTAAACTTTAGTTTTCGTCATTCTATTATCATACTACAAATTTGCCGTTTTGTAAAGGGGTTTTTTATATTTTTGGTAAAAAAGACAGTAAATCCCTTATATTTCTCTATTCTAATACCCAAGATGCGAAATTCATTTAAAAAACAAACACCCGACCCGAAAATTTTTTCAGGGCGGGGTTTATAATAGATTATTTGCAGTTCGCATCTCCTGTGGCAGGATTGTCAATCAGTTTGCCGTCCTTTTCAAAACGGGAACCGTGACAGGGGCAATCCCAGCTTCGCTCTGCCCGATTCCATTTCAATGCACAGCCTAAATGGGGGCAACGGGGTTTTGTGGGAGTCAGCAAATTCACCGTTGATTCCAGCCCGTTTACCAAAAGTTGAGGCTTTCGCATGCTTCTTTGGGGAGAGAACACTTTGGAAAACTCATTTTCCCTGCCTGATATCAAATCAGTCAGTATCATAGCAGAAACAAGAGATGAGGTCATTCCCCATTTATTAAAGCCTGTTGCAACATACAAATCGGGTGTTCCTTTGGAATACTGACCAATATAGGGTATTCCGTCAAGACTCATGCAATCCTGAGTTGCCCAGCGATATTTCACCCTTGCATCAGGATAATACTTTCTTGCAAACCGTTCTATTTCTCTCCAGTTTCCGCCCTTCTTTCCTGTGCGGTGCCCTCCCCCTCCAATTAGTAACAGGTTTCCATAATTCCGAAACGACATTCCCGTTTTTTCTTCGTCAACATACATTCCGTGAATCATTGGCGCATTTTCAAAGGCGGTTACATAGGAACGGTGCTGATACAGCTTTAATGAAAAAAGCCCGTGTTTATTTATAAAAGGAAAGTGTGTTGTTACAATAA